>JAGQHR010000008.1 GCA_020431745.1 Candidatus Eiseniibacteriota bacterium | reverse complement strand
GATCAGGTCGAATTCCCGTTCCTCGACCATGGCCAGGGCCTGAGGCCCATCGACGGCCAGCGTAACGTGGTGCTGGTCCAGCATGTGCCCGACCAGCGTCTGGTTGACCTGGTTGTCATCGACCACCAGAACGTGCGCTTCGAAATGTGTCGGCACGTCGGCGAGGCTCGCGTCCGGAGGCGCTTGGGTTGCCGTGCGTGCGACGATGGGGAGAGGCGTCACGAACGAGAAGCGCGATCCTTGCCCGGGGACGCTCTCCAAGTCGATTCGGCCACCCATGAGCTCGGCCAGACTGCGGCAGATGCCCAGGCCCAGTCCGGCGCCACCTTGGCGGCGCGTGCTGGTGGCGTCGAGCTGCGTGAAGGCGCGAAAGACGGTTTCGTGATCTTCGTGGGCGATCCCGGGTCCGGTATCGATCACGTCGACCCGCAGCTCCGCGTGGGTCGCGCCATTCGCGGAGGTAGGCGTGACTCGGGCCTCGACGCGTACGCTCCCCGTGCGGGTGTACTTGATGGCGTTTCCGACGAGGTTGAGGAGGATCTGCCGCACGCGTCCCGTGTCACCCAGCAGCAACGGGGCCGGTGGGTCGGGAGTCGAGACGGCCAGACCCAATCCCCGCTCACGCGCCATGGGGCCCAGCATCGCCTTGACGTCCGCGATGCATCGATCGATGTCGAAGGGTTGTTCCTCCAGCACGATGCGGCCGGCTTCGATGCGGGAGATGTCCAGCACGTCGTCGAGAATGTCCAACAACGAGGCAGCCGAGCGGTAGGCCGTCTCCGCCAGCTCGTGTTGTTCCGCGGAGAGCGCGGTGTCCTGCAGGATCTCCAACATGCCGAGCACCCCGTTCATCGGAGTCCGGATCTCATGGCTCATGTTCGCGAGAAACTGACTCTTGGCGAGGGTGGCGCTTTCGGCTTCGTGCTTGGCCTCCAGCAGCTGTCGCTCGACCTTCGTCCGCTCTTCGGCTTCCCGACGCAGCTTCTGGACGGCGACGGCGAGGTCGGCGCGCGTTGCCTCGTCCGACTCGAGCAACCGGTCGAGCTCCGATTCCAGGGAGCGGGTGGACGGTTCGATCGTGAACTGCTCCCAGTCGTCGCCCCTGCCGATGGAGTGCGTCGCCTCGGACCAGCAGTTCGTTCCGAAGAGACGGCTGGCGTAGCCTGCGAACTTGCCGGCCACGAGATGCACTCCCCAATCGACGTTCAGTCTCTGCTGAAACGCGGCTTCCCAGCAATTGACGACGCGGATGACGAGACGCTGCTTTGCCTCGTCGCATTCGAGAATCGTCCAGCGGCCCCATCCCGCGGCGGCGGCGATGTCCGCGATCTTCGCAAAGCCGGCTTGGAACGTGGGCTCGGAGGAGATGACCGCCCAGTCCTGCTCGATGCTGTTGCGGCCTTCCTTCTGCATGGCGAGGCCGAACCGCTCGGTTCCGACCATGGCTTGCACACCCGACATCAGCCCCGCGAGGGTCGTGTCGACCCACATCATCACGCACGGGAACCCTTCGAACGTCAGGAGCCCAGAGTCGGCGTCCCATCGCATCGTGTTCCCGCAGACTTCGCAGCTGACGATGTCGCGGGCGTCGTTGTCTGATCGATCCGCAGCCATGATGAAATCCTCGCCTACCTGGTATTCGGCACGGCGGGTGCATGTCTGGAGCAAACGAACCCTTGCGGTGGGGACTGGCGGAACCCCCGCCGAGGTCGAACCGGGGCCTCCGAGAACGACACCGTGGCAGCTTTCGGGCCCCGTCTCTCGATGCGGACATACGGAACCGGACCCGAAGATCTGGGTGGTCGCGTTCGTCCAGACGGCGTTCCACCTCGACTCGAGGTGGGATAGATCGTTATCCTACAGCATGTTGAGTCGGCCGTTGCTCAGGGGCCTTCGCTTGCGGCGGCGGCGATGGTGCGACCCCGCGCGGTTCGCGAGCCCCATGCCGCCACGTCTGCGGTGGACTCGATCGGAGCGGTCGCCCCCCCGGGGGGCCCTCGGTCGTGGCGAGGTGGACCAAGGCGGGGACTGTATCAAATGCCCGATTCGACCGACTGATCCCGGGAGGCGGATCCTCGGCGCTCGCCGGTCGCGTCGTGTCACGCCGGACGATGCCCTCCCACACGGATGACGATTCAGCACCCCGAATCCCAGGAGGGCTCCATGCGCCGGTATCTTCAAACCCTCACGGCCGCTTGTCTGTTGGCCGGTCCCTCGATCGCCGCAGCCGCGATGACCGAGACCAGTCAGTTCTGCAACGTCATGACGTTCGCGCAGATCAGCGTGCCGGGCGAGGATCCCCTGTTCGTCTCCCAGGACCGTCGTTCGCAAGAACTGGATCCATACCAGGACATCTCGTCCAGCGCGCTGGACGACGGCACCAATCAGGCGGCTTCCCACGCGATCCTGGATGTCGCGTTCACCGAAACGCGCATCGCGACGAGTGGTGAGTTCCAGTCCGCGGCGCACATCGAGAACGACGGTTTCGCCGAAGCCTTGGGCACCAGCCGTTACACCATCGACTTCACGCTCGATCAGCCGGCCGTCTGTTCGTTGGGCGGCGTGGCCGAGGCTCGGGACAACGGTCACGGCACAGTACTCTTCCGACGCACGGACTCGGAGATTCTGGTGTATCAGGAGGTCAACCTCGGACGTGTCGCGGTCGATCATCTGCTGAACCTGGATCCCGGCAGCTACACGCTGGATGTGAGCATCGGGGGGTACGGTCAGTCGTTCCCGCAGATCGGGTCCGTTCCCGCCTCCGGTCACTTCGATATCGCCTTCCAAGTTCTGTCGCCGACCTCGGCGCCGCTTCCGGGCGCGTCGGCCGTGCTCACCGCGTATCCGAACCCGGCGCGCGACCAGGTCGTGGTCTCGTGGCAGCGTGAGCTTCCCGCTGGTTCGCCGATCTCGATTCTCGACGCCTCCGGGCGCGTCGTGCGCGAGATCGCGGTCGGCGGATCCGATCTGGTGTGGGACCTGCGAGACGATCGTGGCGTGGCGGTCCCCTCGGGGATCTACTTCGCGCGCGCCGCGGCGGGGCCGCCCGTTCGGGTCACCGTTCTCCGGTAGACACCGGCGCGAGAGGATAGGCCGTTCGTCCCCGACGGCGGATCATGGCCCGGGGCGCGAGACCTGGGCCATTCGCGTTCGTTCCCATAGCAACAAAAGAAGAGCGGGGAAGCTCGATGCCTCCCCGCTCTTGTCACGTCATCGTCAGTGCCCCCGCGATACCGAGTCGAACATCATCGACGCGATACCGAGGCGGGCCCGATCGATCACTGATTCAGCCGCTTCTGCTGCTCCAACACGAGTCCTTCGATTCCGGCCGCGATGCCCTTCATCTGATCCTCGCGTCCCGAGGTCGGGCACGGATCCGGTGCCGGTCCCGTCCGCGTCCCCGAGAGGCTGAGCTCGAAGCAGGTCTGCGTGTTGCAGGTGCCGGTCGAGACCGATCGCGCGACGCCGGTTCCACTGTAGCTGCCGTTGCCGAAGGTGATCCGGAAGACGGAAGTCGTCGTGGTGCTGCATCCGCCGAATTCGAACGTGCTCTGGCAGGTGGAAACCAGCACGCCGCCGTCGATCTCGTACTTGCAGATCGTGTCCTGGGGATCGCTCCCCGGATCGTACGGGTCGTCGACGACGCAGAACGTGTCGGTCAACGCGATCGCGAAGATCGTGCTGTCGGTGTCGCAGAGCTTCGCCTCGGTCGTGATGTCCCAGATCCCCAGCAGGTCGTCCGGCTGATCGCACGGATTGGCCGTGCAGGTCAGGCCGGCTCCGAGGAAGAAGCCACCGCCGTCCTCACAGGCCGCCTGCGTGGTGATGCTGCAGCCGCTGGCATCACAGCATGCCCCGGTGCTGCCTCCCGGTGTACACGGATTGGGATCACACACCGATGCGTCACCCTTATAGGTTGCTGCCGCCAGGTCGCAGTCGGCCTGCTGCATGATGAAGCAGGATCCGGCCGTGAAGCAGCAGGCACCCGTGGGCGCCGCGGTGCACGGGCTGGGATCGCACGATGTATCCGTGCCGTCGTAGGCGCCCCCGTTGTTGACGCACGAGCTTTGCGTGGTCACGACGCAGTGCCCCGACGAGAAGCAGCACGCTCCGAAGTCCGGGCACGGATTCGGCTCGCACACCGTGTCGTCGCCGATGTAGACGCCGAAGCAGAGGCTCTCGGAGAGCACGAAGCATCCGAGCTCGCTGCAGCACGCACCGGTCGGTCCGCTGGTGCAGGGATCCGGATCGCAGGTCGTTCCGTTGCCCTGATAGGTGCCGGAAGAGGCCGTGCAGGTGCTTTGAGTCGTCACGAAGCAGATGCCGAACGCACAGCAGGCGCCGTCGGTGGTGCCGCTGCAGGGATTCGGATCGCACGTCGTGCCGGCGCCCTGGTAGGTGCCGCCGGTCGCGGCGCAGACGCTCTCCGAAACCGAGATACAGGCTCCGGCCGTGATGCAGCACGCTCCGTCGACCTCGGCCGGGCAGGGATCGGGATCGCAGGTCGTTTCGTCGCCCTGGTAGTCGCCGAGAGCGGCGTCGCAGACAGCCTGCGTCTGCACCTCGCATCCGGCACCGGCCAGGCAGCAGGCACCTTCCGGTGCTGCGCACGGATCCGGGGTGCAGGTCGTCGCGTCACCCTGATAGACGCCGGTGGCGGCGATGCACAGGGCCTCCGTGTAGACGACACAGTTGGTCAGGATGCAGCACGCACCTTCCGCCGCGACCTGACAAGGATTCGGCGAGCAGGTGGTCTCGTTGCCCTGGTAGTCGCCGGAGATATCTCCGCACTGAGCCTGGGACACGACGGTGCATTCGACTCCGAGACAGCACGCCCCGACGGGGGTGCAGGTCGTACCGTCACCCTGGTAGTTGCCGGTGCAGTTGGCCTGGGTGGTGATGCCGCAGACCTCGTTCACACAGCAGGCTCCGACGGGCGGATTCGTGCACGGGTTGGGATCGCACGTGGTGTCGTCGCCCTGATACGTACCGACACAGGCCGCTTCGGTCGAGATCGAGCAGCTCTGGTCGACGCAGCAGGCACCCGTGGCCGGCGTGACGCAGGGATTGGGGTCACACGTGGTGTCGTCGCCCTGGTAGGTGCCGGAGCAGGCGGCCTGGGTGGTCACCGTGCAGGCCTGGTCGACACAGCAAGCTCCTGTTGCCGGGACGGTGCAGGGATCGGGATCACAGGTGGTGTCATTGCCCTGGTAGGTTCCCGTGCACGCCGCCTGCGTGGTGATCGAGCAGGACTGCTCGATGCAGCAAGCCCCCGTTGCCGCAGTAGCACAGGGGTTGGGATCGCACGTGGTGTCGTCGCCCTGATAGGTGCCCGTGCATCCGTCCGACGTCGTGACCGCGCAGGTCTCACCGACGCAGCAGGCGCCGGTCGCCGGCGTGGTGCACGGATTCGGATCACACGTGGCGCCATCGCCCTGATAGGTACCGGCGCAGGCGGTCTGCGTGGTCACCGTACAGGTCTGATCGACGCAGCACGCTCCCGTGGCCGCCGGCGTGCACGGGTTCGGACTGCATGCCGTGTCGTCCCCCTGGTACTGTCCGCCGGCTGTAGAGCAGTCGGACGAGGACAGGATCTCGCAGCTGTCATCGGACTTGCAGCAGGCGCCCGTGGCGTCGGTCGGCTGAGTGCCGTTGTCGTTGCTGCTGCACGCCGTCATCATGATCGGGAATCCGACGATGATCCCGAGCAGGACAGCGAGCGAGAGATTCTTGATGGTGGTTCTCTTGAACAATGCGTGGCCCTTTCCTGAATTGACGAATAGTCCCCCCGAGTTGCCCGACAGAGGTTCGGGAACTTGGACCCCGATTGTCAACCCGCTTCGGTCGTGCGAGCGAAGGGAGGAGGTGCTCTCGGATCGGTCCAGCGTCGACTTCGATCACGGTGCTCGCGTGCGGCTGCTTCCCAGCGCGCGGCCACTGCGGGTGGCTCCTACGAAGGTCGGGACAGGGCAGCGGCATTCGCTGGTTCCGCCCCGTTCGGGTCGACCGTGGTGCTCGCCGGGTGGTGGAGGGCAACTCCCCGGCTGATACGGCGTTACCGTGCACGAGACCTCCCCGCCGTCGCAGCTGTCCTCGAAGATCCGGCCCTCGCGAGCAGTCCCTTGCATCCAACCGGTCCGTCCCGACCGGCCGAGGTGGATGACTTTCCGGGCACCCGTGGATATCCTCTATGTTTCGTGTTCGGGGCATCGCGCGGCCCAGCGATGAGCGGTTTCAGACAAGAAGTCCGACAGAAACGCCCGGCAGGCAGCACACCGTCAGAAAGGAAGTCCCGTGAACAAGTTCAACCGGGCGGAGATCATCGACGATCGGTTCCTCCGATTCGTCCGCGAGTGGGGACCTCGTCTGTTTCCCGCCGGGCTGCAATCCCCTGGACACTGGAAGAACGAGCGCGGACTCGCGGGCCTCGATCTCGACGAAGAGGTTCATGCGGGCGGAGGAATGACGCGGCGTGACGCACTCGAGATCTTCGAGTCGCAGATCATGGCCCGTCACCTGGATCTGGTCGCCCGGATCCTTCGAGCCAGAAATGCATCCTTCTATACGATCGGGAGCGCGGGACACGAGGGCAACGCGGTGGTCGGGCGTTTGTTGAGGCACACCGACCCGGCTTTCCTCCACTATCGCAGCGGTGCGTTCATGATGGAGCGCGCGCGCAAGCTCCCCGAGATCGACCCGATCTACGACACCATCCTCTCCCAGGCGGCCAGCGCGGAGGATCCGATCGCCGGCGGTCGCCACAAGGTTTGGGGGAGCAAGTCGCTTTGGGTCCTCCCGCAGACGAGCACGATCGCCAGCCACCTGCCCAAGGCGGTGGGAACGGCGATCGCGTTCGGGCGCGCGAAGAAGCTCGGGCAGGAGCTCGCCATTCCCCGAGATTCGGTCGTCGTCGCGAGCTTCGGCGACGCCAGCACCAACCACAGCACCGCGCTCGGGGCGCTCAATGCCGCCGGGTGGACGGCCTACCAGAGCCTTCCCGTCCCGATTCTGATGGTGTGCGAGGACAATGGGATCGGCATCTCCGTCCGGACACCCAAAGGTTATCTCGAGCACCGGTACAGTCGTTTTGCCGGGATGACCTACTACCGGGCCGACGGCACCGACATCGTCGACACTTTCGAGGTGGCGCAGCGTGCGATCGACCACTGTCGCCGCTCCCGAACGCCGGTCTTCCTTCATCTCAAAGTGGTCCGGATGCTGGGACATGCCGGGACCGACTTCGAGTTCGACTACCGGACGATGGATGAGATCGAGGCGACCGAGGACCACGACCCGCTGCTCAAGAGCGCCCGCTTCCTCCTGGAGGCGGGCCTCCTCACGTCCGAGGAAATCCTCGGGCGCTATGAGACGATCCGCGCGCGGTGCTTGGCCGCCGCCGATCGCGCGGTCACCCGGCCGCGCCTGCAGACCGCTGCAGAGGTGATCGGACCGCTCGCCCCGTATTCACCCGAGGCGGTGCAGGAAGAGGCGGTGCGGACCGACTGGGCGGACCGCCGCATCCAGGTCTTCGGGGGCGAAGACGCGCTTCCCGAGAAGACGGCTCCCAAACATCTGGCCGCGACGATCAATCAGGCGCTCTACGATCTGCTCACCAAGTATCCGCAGACGGTGATCTTTGGGGAGGACGTGGCCCGCAAGGGCGGCGTCTACCACGTGACGGCGGGGCTGGAGAAGACCTTCCGTCCGGGCCGGATCTTCAACACGCTCCTCGACGAGCAGTCGATCCTGGGGCTCGCCCAGGGTTTCGGGTATGTCGGCCTCCTTCCGATCGCCGAGATCCAGTATCTCGCGTATTTCCACAACGCGTGCGATCAGATCCGCGGGGAAGCGTGCTCGATGCAGTTCTTCTCCCAGGATCAGTTCCGGAATCCGATGGTGGTGCGCATCGCGTCGCTCGGCTATCAGAAGGGATTCGGGGGGCACTTCCACAACGACAACAGCACGACCGCGCTGCGTGACATCCCCGGGCTCGTCATCGCTTGTCCCTCCCGGGGGGATGACGCCGCGGCGATGCTGCGGACCTGTCTCGCAATGGCCAAGCATGATGGACGGGTCGCGGCGTTCCTCGAACCGATCGCTCTCTACATGACGAAGGATCTTTACGAGGACAAGGACGGCGGCTGGCAGTTTCCCTACCCGGCGATCGACTCGTACGTCGCGCCGGGGTCGGGGCGCGTCTACCACGAGGATCGCAATGACCTGGCGATCATCACCTACGGGAACGGGGTGTACTTCTCGCTCCGGGTCGCACGGCGACTCGCGGAGGAGGGAGTGCAAGCGCGGGTCTTCGACCTGCGGTGGCTCGCGCCGATGGACATCGCCGGGATCGCGCGTCATGTCGAGGCGTGCGGTCGCGCGCTCGTCGTCGACGAGGGGCGGCGCTCCGGGGGAGCCAGTGAGGCGATCATCACCGCGATCGTCGAGCACGCCCGGCCCGGCATCGCGATCCGACGGGTGGTGGGAGAAGATACCTACATTCCCCTAGGCCCGGCGGCGAACGAGGTGCTGCCGTCCGAGGAGCAGATCCTGCGAGCGGCCCGGCTGCTGGTCGACAGGGTCGGTACCCGCGCCTGACCGGGGGCCGGCGGGAGCTCTGTCCTTGCCCGATAGATCTGTAACTATATATTGGAAAATAGTTTATAGAGATAGACCGATCCATGGAGCTCGGTCGCGCGATCCGGTGCCTCCGAAGTCTCTCCTCCAGTCCTCGCCGATGATTCCCCCCAAACGAGGTTCGTCGGGCCGGTGCTTCCGAACCCAGGTCCTTCGGGCGGGTGCGGTTTCCGAAGCCGAAGCAACTCTGCGCTAAACATGAGACGCCGATTCTGCCGACAGCCATGTCGGGAGGCGCGGGTTGCGTATGGACGCGCCACGCGAAGCTGGCCGTGGACGAGTCTCGGGCTGAAGTCGGGACGTTGCCGCGACTGCAAAGATCGGAAAGGGGCTCAGGAATGGAAGAGCTTTACGTTCTGGCCTTCAGGGATGCGATCAGCACCGTTTTCTCGACCATGCTCTCGGTCGAGGTCCAGGTGGGCGATCCTGTCGCGTCGCGGGCCAATGGCTACGACGTTTCCGGAATCATCTCCTTCTCCGGTGAGATGGTCGGCGCCGCGGCATTGTGCTTCGAAGCGGGGACCGCGAAGAATCTGGTGAAAAGTTTCACCGGCATGGAGATCGCCACCGACGATCCCGACTTCGCGGACGCCATCGGCGAGCTCGCGAACATGGTGGGGGGGAACGCCAAGTCCCGGTTTGACGGGAAGAACGTCAATCTTTCCTGTCCGTCGGTGGTCATCGGCAACGGCCACCAGATCCATCAGCGCAAGGACATGCCCCTGGTCAACCTGCCCTGTACCTGTAGCGCCGGCTCTTTCAGCGTGGAAGTCACGCTCAAGGAGTCCGGTAGCGAGCTCAGCGCCGCGGCTTGAGGTCCCTTGTCAGAGGAGGATGTTGAGAGATGAAGATCATGCTCGTCGACGACTCGCGGACGATGCGCAACATTCAAAAGAACGTGCTCGCGCAGTTGGGCTACAGCGACATCGTGGAAGCGGCAGACGGTCAGGAGGCTCTCAAGGTCGCGGAGGCCGAGAAGCCCGAGCTGATCCTGCTCGACTGGAACATGCCGAAGCTGGACGGACTGGGATTCCTCAAGGAGTTCCGGGGTGCCAACAAGACGACGCCTGTGATCATGGTCACGACCGAGGCCGAGAAGGCGCGAGTGGTGGAGGCGATCAAGGCCGGCGTGAACAACTATGTCATCAAGCCGTTCACACCCGAGCTCCTCCAGACCCGGATCAACGAGACGTTGGAAAAGAAGGCCGCCTGATTTCGTCCGGAGCCCCCGCGGTACCGACCAGGTTTCCGTTCGTTCCCGTGACGCCCAAACGCCCTTCGGATGCTCTCCGGAGGGCGTTTCCGTTCGCGTTCGTCTCGAGGTACCAAGATCGACGACCCGGGCGTCCGGCCCGAGCTCCGCGCGCACCCGTCGGCCCCGACGCTTGACGCCTCACTCGCCCGTGCGATCGATGATCGCGCCGAAGCAGACGGCGTTCATGAACAGCTTGTTGGTGCCGTACCAGAAGCCGCGGAAGTCCGGCTCGTCCACCATCGAGATCACTGCGCCACGTCCCTCGCGGCGCGCCATCAGTGACGCGCTGCCGGCGATGAGCGGCAGATCTCCGGAGGGGACATAGCCGCTGGCGAGCGGTGCCTCCGTGCACTGGACGACGTTGCCGTAGGGATTCGCGTCCGGGGAGAGGAAGATCCTCGAGTCCCGAAAGACCGCGATCCTCGGCCTCGGGAAGCCGAAGCCGAGCGGGTGGGTACGGTCGAGGCGCGCCCATAGGATCGCGCCGGAGATGCGCCGGGCGCTTTGGGTGGCCCCGTACTGCCCGTAGGGCCGGGGAGGCTTGGGCGACTCGACGAGGGCCATCGGGTCCTGCCGGCGCTCGCCCGGGATCAGGCCCGCATCGATGGCCCAGGTCGTGGCGCTTCCCACCAGGATGAGGACACCGCCCTCTTCGACCCAGCGACGGAGGGACTCCTTACCCGCTTCACCCAGCCGATCGTAGCCGCCGTCGGGAAGAATCAGATGGGTGTAGCGGCGGAGCTGCGCACCGCTCAACGGCTGCAGCGTGAGCAGGCTGACCGGCTGGCCAAACTTGTGGTCGAGCAGGTGCCAGATCGTGCCCGCGGTCGTGGAGGAGACACCGTCTCCCACCAACATGGCGATCGAGGGCGGGTTCACCGGACGCAGGCTGGGGCTGCCCAAGTCGATTCCGGCGGGGGTGAGACCGGTCACGATCGCGTGGACATCGACGCCATCCTCCTGCGCGATCCGATCCATCGCCTCCCAGAGCGCAGCGGCGGTGGCCTTCTGGATGCCGCACGGAATGACGATCGTTCCGAAGTCGAAGCTCGTCCGGCCCTGCGCGGTCTGCGCCGCGAACGGGCGTGTCGCGACCCGCGCCCAGATTCCCTCCCGCTCCAGCTCCAGCAGCGCCCGCGGTGCGAGATACTCGCCCCACTCGAACGCGAAGGCGACCGGAAGCGAGCCCCGATCCGTGACCCGCACCTGACCGGCCGGGATCGGGGCCGTTTCGACCTTGTCTCCCATCCAGTCGCGTGCGTTGGAGACGGAGGCGTAGGGCAGCCCCATCGCGAGCGGCATCGTCCATGTGGACACGTCGTAGAAGACCGAGTCGGGGAAGGACGTGCGCGTCTCCATCATCGCTTCGAGCAGTCGCGCCTGGGCCTGCTTGCGCGGCACCACGAAGGTGGACCCGGGCTCGTAGCGAGTCCCCTCGACGTCGCCCCCGTGTGCGGCCCGATAGACGTCGATGCCGTGACGGAGGAGCAGCTCGACGAGCGTCGCGGTGCGGGTGCGATCGGTGGCGTCTCCGAAGATCCATCCCGAAGAGGGCGCCCCGTGCCAGGCGTCCTGATAGAAGCTGCGCTGGTACGACAGGAGATCCGTCCGCAGGTCCCGCGCGCCGCGCAGAGTCGAGAGCGAGACCAGGAACTGATTGCGGATCGTGAACGGGAAGTCCCGCTCGCCCTGTTCCAGGTCGATGGTCTGTCCGCTCGTCGTCGCCTGTTCGAAGAGGATCCCGATCCCACCGTTGATGTCGGGATAGGTCGACCCCTTGCCATAGTAGTAGTCGTCGTACACCTCTTCGGTGAAGTAGAGCGATCCGGCCGCGTCCAGGGCGCGCGCGTGATAGGACGCGAGCCTCTGGGTCAGCTCCACGTTGCGCTGCGGTGTGAGCGGGTTCTTCCGGCTCGGCACGCCGGGTTGGAAGAAGAAGGTGTGCCGGCTCGATGTTTCGTGGAAGTCGCCCAACAGATTCGGCTTCCAACGCTGATAGGTGACGAGCCTTGCCTGCGATTCCGGGTGTACCGCGAGCAGCCAGTCGCGATTGAGATCGAACCAATAGTGATTGGTGCGTCCACCCGGCCAGGCCTCGTCCCGCTCGCGGCTGTCGGGATCGCCCACGGGTTCCTGTCCGCGGTAGGTGTTGGCCCACTCGCCGAAACGCGCCAGCCCGTCCGGATTGAGCGCCGGATCCAACAGGATCACGGTATCGCGGAGGATGCTCTCGATCTCCTCTCCCTGGGCGGCGGCGAGGTAGTACGCGACCAACAGGGCGGCGTTGGATCCGCTCGCCTCGTTTCCGTGGATGCTGTAGCCGAGATAGCAGACCACCGGCAGGTCGGAGATGTCGACCGCGTCACTGTGCTCGGGATCCGTCAACTGGGCGTGCCGGGTACGGATCTCGTCGAGCCGGCCGAGGTTGTCCGGACTGGTGACCGTGAGCAGAAGCAACGGACGCCCTTCGTGCGTGCGTCCGGTCTCTTCGATCCGAATCCGCGGGCTGGCCGCCGCGAGCGTTTGTAGATACGCGACGAGCTGATCGTGACGCACGTGCCAGTCGCCCACCTCGTAGCCCAGGGTGGCCGAGGGAAGAGGAATCTCCGGCGCATAGGTCACGTCCTGGGGCAGGTAGTAGGAAAGCTCCGTCGCCTCGACCGACCGGGTGGCCATCGCGAGCGAGAGAAGGGTCAGGATCGCCGCGAAGAACCTGGACGCGAGGAACCTGGACGCGGAGGACGTAGTCGCGAAGGACGTGGACACGATCGATGCAGGGACCGGACGGCGCCCGGACGACGAAAGAGGGAGGGGAGTTCGCATTACGGAACCGTAGCACACCTCCACCGGTTTCGCGGGAGTCGGGAGCGGCCGCTCGAAGGCCCGCGCCGGGCGCCGAATGACGCGCGGTTTGTGATACCCTCCGCGGTTACTCCCCGGGTGGGAGGTCCGCCTTGCCGTGCGGGGTGCCCCGGCGAAGGGCGGAACCGAGGAGATCGATGGAAGCCGACTCGAAGAAACCGGGATCGGAACCCGAGGTGGGTACGGACGGCATGGTGCCTACCGTTTGCGGAGACCCGTGGCTGGAACCGGGTCCGGAGCCAGGTCCTGCGCCGGCGATCGAGTCGTCGATGCTGGAGAGCTTGGCGGCCGGTTACAACTTCCTCGGTGCCGGCGAGCCGGCGCTGGCGCTTCGATGCTTCGATCGAGTCGCTCCCGAGTCTGCCGGCCCCGAGCTGCACGCGGCCCGGGCCGAGGCGTGGGAGGCTCTGGCCCATTCGGGTCAGGAAGAGCTTCCGGCCTGGAATCGGGCGATCGATGCGTGGACGGAGGCCGTGGCCGGCGCACCCGATTGTGTAGCCTATCGGCTCGGACTCGGCGAGGCACAGCTCGCCGTAGGATCGCTCGACGCGGCTTGCGCGACGTTCGCCGAAATCGTACGACTGCGTCCCGATTCGGTGCGGGCACAGCTCGGCCAGGGCCGGGTGATGGCACAGATGGGGGATCTGCCGTCGGCGATCATCCACTATCGCGAAGCCATCCATATCGACGGCAGCAGTCGCGACGCGCTGTTCGAGCTGGGGCTCCTGATGATCGACAATCAGCAGGAACGAGACGGGATCGCGATTCTCGAGCGCTGTGCGCGGCTCTATCCGGAAGACGGTGCCGTCCTCTATCATCTCGGTCGCGCCTGGCATGGGCTTCTCGAAGACGAACGGGCGCGGGGTTTCCTCGCGCGCTGTCTCCAGGTCGATCCCGACGATCCACTGCAGGCGCGGCTCCTGCTTGACCGGATCGACGAGGAAGAGCAAGCCCGCCGAGCGGGGGAGGTGTCCCTGCCCCCCGAGTACGTGCGGGCGCTCTTCGATCAGTACGCCGACCATTTCGATGATGAGCTGCGATCGAGGCTCGGCTATCACGCGCCCGACGTCCTCCGGAGACTTTCCGAGCCACTCATCGGAGGCCTGAACGGTGAGCTCGACGTGCTCGATCTGGGGTGCGGCACGGGACTGAGCGGTGAGCCCTTCCGCCCCTGCGCGCGATACCTCTGCGGGGTGGATCTGTCTCCCGCGATGATCCAGCAGGCCGAGGGCCGAGGCATCTACGATCGATTGCAAATCGGCGACATTCGTGCCGCCCTTGCGGAGGGGATCGAGCGTTGGGACCTCATCGTCGCGTGCGACGCGCTGGTCTATCTCGCCGATCTGCGCGAGGTCCTGATCGACGGATTCCGGGTGCTCCGACCTGGGGGTTGGTTCGTCGCGACCGTCGAGGCTCCCGAAAGCGAGGAGGAGATTCATTTCAAGCGGACGCGACGCTTCGGCCATTCCGAAGCCTACCTGCGGCAGATCGCGGGCGCGGCGGGATTCGACGTCCGCACGCTCCAACCCAGCCAGGTTCGGCAGGAGCGCGGTCGTCCGGTGCCCGGCTTCGCGTTCGTCTTCGTCCGTCCCGATGTTGCCAGGAAGGAAGCCTGATGTACGGAAACAGTGTTCAGCTCCGCCGCATCCTGGCGGGGCTTCTCGTTTGTGGAGCGGTCACGCTCTCGAGTTGCGTCCGCGCCGGTTCGAACGGGGAGACCGCCGCCGAGGGGGACGTGATGAGCGCTGACACCTTAGCCGGGGAACCGGCCGATTCGCTGGAAGGAACCCGCCGCGTTCACGCCCATCTCGTGCTCGAGGCCGGTGCCCTCGCGCCCGGAAACCTCGTCGATCTCGCGGTGATCTTCGAGATCGAGCCCGGGTGGCATCTCTACTGGCGGAATCCCGGCGACTCGGGACTGCCGCCCACCATCGACCTGACGCTCCCCGCGGGAATCACCGCCGGTCAGCCCCGGTGGCCCGCGCCCCATCGCGAGCTCGATGCCGACATCATCCTGGACTACGTCTTCGAAGACCGGCTGGTCGTCCTCATTCCCTTGAATGTTGCCGATACCACTCCCCTCGGCGATGCGCGGATCGATGCAGATTTGTCATGGCTGGTCTGCCAGGAGGTCTGTGTGCCCGGGGAACGGACCGTGTCGGCGACCTTTCCCGTGACGCGCGATCCCGTACGTCCCTTCATTGCGCTGGGAGATCAGGAGGCGATCATGGAAGCGGTCGATCGGATGCCGACCGATCAGGCGCCGCCCGGTTTCGAGCACACGTGGAAGGGCGATCTCCTGACGCTGCGGGTGCCGGGAGCGGATGGGCTGACCTTCTACCCGTATGAGTCGGACGCGTACGTCTACCCGACGGATGCGATCGAGCACGGCGAGGTGTCGACCGACCACATGGAGCTGACCTATCCCGCGTCCGTCCGCGTTCTCGACGAAGTGGCCGGCGTGTTGGAGGTCCGGCACGCGGGCAGTGCGACGTTCCACGAGGTCCGCATTCCGGTGGATGAGTGAGGGAACGGGCATCGAGAGTCCCGTCGACGAGTGAGGGAATGGGAATCGAGAGCAGGAGAGTCGATTTCGAGGCCGCCGTCTCGGTACGGTGACGCGGCGAAACCGGCTCCGGACCCGGTCGGCCGCGCAGGGAAAGGGAGACCGCTTCCAATGATGTACCGCCCGCCCGCGGTCGCGAACAACGGCATGATCGTGGCTTCCCATCCGCTGGCGGTGGAAGCCGGTGCGGCGATGTTGCGGGCCGGTGGACATGCCGTCGATGCGGTCATCGCGGCCGCCGCCGTGTTGTCGGTGGTCGAACCATCCGCGAGCGGACTCGGTGGCGATGCCTTCTTCCTGGTGCACGACGAGCCGACGGGGAAAGTCACCGCGCTCAACGGAAGCGGAGCGGCTCCGGCGTCGTTGACCCGCGAACGATTCTCGGGGCGCTCGACGGTGCCCCTGCGATCGTCCCTGTCCTGCACCGTGCCCGGTTGCGTGCAGGCGTGGGAGGACGCGTGGAAGCGGTGGGGTCGTCTCCCGTGGACGGAGGTTCTGGCCCCGGCGCTCCACCATGCCCGCGCGGGCTTTCCGATTTCGTGGCGGATGGGCCGTATCATTGCCCGGTATGCCGGCGACATCGCGCGGGACCCGGGACTGGCCGCGACCTATCTCGACCCCGAGCAGATGCCTCTACAGGTCGGACAATCCTGCCACCCTTCGGCGCTCGCCCACACGATGGAGGAGTTGAGCCGCGAAGGGGCGACCGCGTTCTACCAGGGCCGGGTCGCCGAGCAGCTGGCGCAGGGAGTCGATCGTGATGGCGGCGCTTTGGCCGGCGAGGACCTCGCGTCGCATCGCAGCGTCTTTGCCGAGCCGTATCGTCTCGAGCAGGGAGAGCTGACGGTCTTCGAGCAGCCGCTGCCGTCGCAGGGGATGCTGCTCCTCATCATGCTCGGACTGGTCTCCGAGGGACGTCCCGACCCCGGTGTCGATACGTTCGAAGAGCTGCATCGGCAGATCGAGAGCAAGAAGATCGCGTTCGCGCTCAAGGAGGCGTTCTTCGCCGATCCGAAGCGACTGCCCGTGCCGGAGGGGCAGCTCGTGGAGGCGCTGCTGGACCCTGTCACGTTGCGGCGCCTCGCCCGGGTGCTCGAACAGGAGCCGCTCGCCGTCGCGTTGGCCAATCCGGTCGTTGCCGATGCGCTGTCCGAAGTCGAGCGCGGCCGCTCGTTGGTGGAGGCCTATCGTTCCGCGGGGTTCGATCCCGCCGATCCGCCGACCCCAGGCGACGGCGCGACCGACACCACGTACCTGTGTGCGGCCGATCGAGACGGGAATCTGGTCGGACTGATCCAGTCGATCTTCCATCCGTTCGGATCCGGGTATCAGGAGCCGTCGACCGGCATCCTGCTGAACAATCGCGCGTGCGGGTTCTCGTTGGATGCGCGCCACGTGAACAGCCTGGCGCCCGGATGGCGATCGGTGCACACGCTCAACTCGTATCTGATCTACCGCGACGGTCGTCCGTGGATCGTGGCCGGTACGCCGGGCGGCGACAATCAGGTGCAGACCAATCTGCAGGTCATCCGGCACTGGGTCGCCGGCGACTGCACCTGGAGGGGGCCGATGCCCCAGGGGCCATCGTCCTGGTCACAGGCTCGCCCGCCCCGGCGGATCGAACGCAAGAGCGAGCTCGAGCGCCTCGCCGCCGCGCTCGCGGCGCCGCGTTGGAACGTCGAGCGGAGCGGCCGCGTGCGTGTGGAGTCGCGTCTACCGACCGACTACCGCAAGCATCTGGAGCGGAGGGGCCATCTGGTCGCCCGGGTCGGTCCGTGGGACGGAAGCGGTCTCGTCCAGGCGATCATGATCCCGCACGAGCTCGGCGCCACTCCCGCGGCGGGAGCGGGTCCGCGCCTCGGCGACCGGAGCACGCGCGTCTACTTCGGCGCCACCGATCCCCGGGGCGAGGGCGTCGCCCTCGGGGTCTGACCGGTACCGGAATCCGGGACATCCGGCGCGATTCCGCGTACACTCGGGCCCCGAGATGGACGGTTCCATGGAGGGAGCCGGTTCCCACGTTGAACCAGGACGGAGCGGCTGTTCTTGTTCGAATGGATCCTGTTGGTCGTCGCAACGCTTGCCGGAGGTGTCGTCCTGGCGCGACCCGCGTGGGTCGGGTATGCCCGCGGTTTCTCCGGATCGACTCTCCTCGGGTTCGTCCTGCTCTCGGTCGGGATGACCTCGCCGCTGCTCTTCCGTCTCCATCAGATGATGCTCGACTCGGGCGCGGGGCCTGACGCGTTCATCGGAGTGTGGAACCTCTGGTGGACGAAGCAGGCGCTCCTTCATGGAATGAATCCATTCTTCACCTCCTGGCTCTACTACCCCAGTGGGACGAGCCTCGCGCTTCACACCCACGCGGTCACCTACGGGGTGGCGACGCTCCCGTTGCAGATCGTCTTCGGGTCGGAGGGGGGGACCAAGCTGTACGGGATCTACAATCTGATCCTGCTTGCTTCGTTCTCCCTGACCGGATACTTCACCTATCGCCTGGCACTGCACGAGAGCCAGCATCGTGGCGCATCGATCCTCGCCGGGCTCATCATGGCGTTCTGCGCGTTCCGCTTCGCGAACACCGTGCGACTGCACGTGATCGCGACCGAGCTGCTGGTGCTCACGACCTGGGCGGCCGTCGTTTGGGTCCATCGACCCAACGCGATGCGTCTGCTCGGCCTCCTCGGCGCCGGATTCCTGCTCGCACACGCGTCGCTCGAGTACACCGTGATCGCACTGCTCGTCTTCGGGTGGATCACGCTATCGCGGATCTTCCCGTCGCGGCTGCGACCCGCCCCGCTGCCTTCTCCCGGTTCGAGCGAAGGACGCCGCGCGATCCTGCGGGCCGCGTACCACGAAGACAAGCCGCCCAGCCCGCGGGCGCGCCGGTTCGCGTGGGTCGGGATCGCCGTGCTCGCGCTGGCGGCGTGGCCCTTGGGGTCGGCCGTCGTCCGTCGCGTCGCGGCCGGAGGAACCGGGTTCGATCCTCGACTCGGCCTGTACTTCTCGGCCGATCTGCTCGATCTGTTCCTGCCCAATCCGCGGCATCCATTGTGGGGTGCGACGTTTTCCCAGAT
>JAGQHR010000089.1:5043-8773 GCA_020431745.1 Candidatus Eiseniibacteriota bacterium | reverse complement strand
GATCGGTACCGGGCCGCCGACCTCGTGCTGGCTCCTGCGCAGCACGGCGAGTCGTTCGGCGTGGTTCTGCTCGAGGCGATGGCGGCCGGACGTCCCATCATCGCGTCGGACATCTCGGGATATCACGACGTCCTCTCCGGCTCGGGTGCCGGAGTCCTCGTCGATCCCGTCGATCCGGAAGCCTGGGCCCGCGCGATCGCGTCGGTCGTGACCTCGCCGGAGCAGCGGCGCCGTCTCGCCGCGGGGGGCGACGAGCACGTGCGGCGATTCGCCTGGGATCGGTTGGTCGAGAACGTCGAACGGATCTATCTCGCGGCGGCGGGCGGAACGGTCCCTCGCGTGCCGGAACAAACGACCGAGCCGGCGGACGAAGCTCGTTCGTCCAACCGGCTCCTCGAGAGCGAGGCCGCGCTGCGGTCTCGCTGAGCTGAGCCGACTCCGATCAGGAGACGGTCCAGACGTCGCCCTGCTCGAGCAGCGTCTGGATGTTCGGGGATCCAGCCTTGCTCCGCGCCTCGTCCACCTGTGCGTGGACGCGCGTCTCGAACGTGGTCTCTTCGTGCTTGCGGAAGACCCCGATCGGCATGGGGAAACCGGGGCGGTCGCCCAGGCCGGCCATCAGGAACGACATCGCCGGTTCGGGATTGTCTTCGTCCCAGACGAGGAGATCGCGTGGTGGCTCGCCCTCGAACTCTACGATCTCCGGCTTGAACCCATTCAGGCGAATGCCGCGATTGGCCTTCGCGCCGAAGACCAGCGGCTTGCCGTGCTCCAGGTTCAGCACGCGCTCGTCCCGCACGTCGCGCTCCGTCCAGCCGCGCCAGGCACCGTCGTTGAAGATGTTGCAGTTCTGGAAGATCTCGATGAACGCGCTTCCCTTGTGCTGGGCTGCCTGCGCGAGGACGCCCTTGAGATGCGGCGGAAAGACGTCGACGGAACGGGCCACGAACCGCGCGTTCGCGCCCAGCGCGAGCGCGAGCGGGCTGAACGGCTCGTCGGTGGTTCCCATTGGGGACGACTTGGTGCGCTTGCCGAGCTCGCTGGCCGGGGAAGCCTGTCCCTTCGTCAATCCATAGATGCGATTGTTGAAGAGCAGCACCTTGATGTCCGCGTTGCGCCGCATCGCGTGGATGAGATGATTGCCGCCGATCGAGAGCGCGTCGCCGTCACCGGAGACGACCCACACCGACAGATCCGGACGCGTGACCTTGATCCCGGTCGCGACCGCCGGGGCCCGACCGTGGATGGTGTGGAAGCCGTAGGTGTTCATGTAGTAGGGGAAGCGGCTGGCACATCCGATTCCCGAAACGATGACGAAGTTCTCCCGCGGAATACCGAGCTCGGGGAACACGTTCTGGACGGCGTTCAGAATGGCGTAGTCCCCGCATCCGGGACACCAGCGCACTTCCTGGTCGCTCTGGAAGTCCTTTTTGGTCAGGTTCAGCTCCGGGTTGGGCTGGATCATGCCGCACCTCCCTTACCGTTGGAGCCGGGGGCCAGCTCCAGGATGCGATTCAAGACTTCGACTTCCGTGAACGGCTTGCCCTGGATCTTGGTGAGCGACTCGACGGGGCGGACGAACCGGCCCTGGAGCACGAACGCGAGCTGACCCATGTTCAGCTCAGGCACCAGCACCTTCTCGAACCGGCTCATGACCGACTCGAGATTCTTCGGGAAGGGGTTGAGATACCGCAGGTGCGCGTGTCCGACGCGCAACCCCTGGCTCCGCGCCCGGCGCACCGCACCCTGGATCGCTCCGTAGGTGCTGCCCCATCCCAGGACGAGCAGGCTTCCGGCCTCATCCCCCTCCACGGTCTGATCGGGGACCAGATCCACCACCCGCTCGACCTTGGCCGCCCGGGTTCGGACCATGTGTTCGTGATTGAGCGGGTCATAGCTCACGTGGCCGGTGCGATCCGCCTTTTCGAGGCCGCCGATCCGGTGCTCGAGTCCCTTGGTGCCGGGAATCGCCCAGGGGCGCGCCAGCGTCTGCGGGTCGCGCTCGTAAGCGAAGAAGTTCTCGGGATCGGTGCGGAACGAAACCGAGATCTCGGGCAGCTCCTCCACCTTGGGGACGAGCCACGGCTCGGCGCCGTTGGCGATGTAACCGTCCGTGAGCAGGATCACGGGCGTCATGTGCGTGATCGCGATGCGGACCGCCTCGTAGCTCATGCGGAAGCAGTCGGACGCGGTCGCCGCGGCCAGCACCGGAATGGGCGCCTCGGAGTTCCGACCGTACAATGCCTGCAAGAGATCGGCTTGCTCGGTCTTCGTGGGAAGCCCGGTCGATGGTCCGCCGCGCTGCACGTCGATGACGACGAGTGGTAGCTCGGCGATCGTCGCGAGTCCCAACGCTTCGGTCTTGAGCGCCATGCCCGGTCCGCTCGTGCAGGTGACCCCGAGCGTTCCCGCATAGCTCGCACCGATCGCCGCGCTGATGGCGGCGATCTCGTCTTCCGCCTGGAAGGTGATGACCCCGAAACGCTTCAGCTGCGCCAGCTCGTGCAGGACGTCGCTCGCCGGGGTGATGGGATAGGACGCGTAGAAGAGTGGAAGCTTCGAACGATGTGCCGCTGCGACGAGTCCGAGCGCGGTTGAAGTGTTCCCCGCGATGTTGCGATAGAGACCGGACGTGGTGGGGAAGCGCGGAACGTGGTAGCGCTCGTGGAACACCTCCGTCGCTTCGCAGTAGCTCCAGCCCGCCTGCAGGGCGCGTCGGTTCGCTTCCAGGAGGTCGGCGCGGGCGCCGAACTTCTTCTGGAGCCAGTTCAAGGTGGAGTCGAGCGGCCGGTCGAACAGCCAGTACATCATACCGAGCGCGAAGAGGTTCTTGCATCGATCCGCGCTGCGGGTATCGAGTCCGATCTCTTCGACGGCTTGCCGCGTCAGGCGCGTGAGGTCGATCGAGATCACCTGGAACCGATCGAGCGAGTGATCCTCGAGCGGGCTGACCTGGTATCCGGCCTTGTCGAGATCCTTCTGTTTGAAGGAATCCGTGTTCACGATGAGCAGACCCCCGGCGCGCAGATCCCCGATGTTGGCCTTGAGGGCCGCCGGATTCATCGCGACGAGGACATCGGCATTGTCGCCGGGAGTGAAGACGTCCGAGCTGGAAAAGTGGATCTGATATCCGCTCACTCCGGGAAGCGTTCCGGCGGGTGCACGGATCTCGGCCGGAAAGTCCGGAAGCGTCGCGAGATCGTTTCCCGCCAGCGCGGTCGAGGTCGTGAACTGGGAACCGGTGAGCTGCATGCCGTCACCGGAATCTCCGGCAAAACGAACCACAACATGATCGAGGGTCTGCACGAAATCTGCCTCCGCTGTTCTCCACGGTCCCGCCGCAGGCCTCGCTAGATGCGTCCGGCGCCGGTTTATGCGTCAAACAATCGGCAGATCCTAGCACTTTCCTTTGCACCGCAACACCGACGGGAGCAATGGATTCCCGGATCCGGGGCGAACCGGGGAGGCGCGGCGCCGATCGGGCTTCCAGAAACGAGCGCCGACGGCCGATGACGGACCTCGGGGGCGGGACCGGGGTTCTCGGCGACGGGCCGGGATTCTGTGCTACGGTTCCCGAGGGCGAGCCGATCGGCCCCCGAAGCGTTCTCCAGGAGGGCTTGCCGGTGGTCCGATCCTGGCGGGAATCATCCCGGAGGTGGCCGTCCGGGGTGTTCGAGTCTTCAGAGGAGGTCTCATGACGAAAAGGGCTACAACCTGGCTTCTGTCCGCC
>JAGQHR010000089.1:0-5027 GCA_020431745.1 Candidatus Eiseniibacteriota bacterium | reverse complement strand
CGGTCTCCTGCCTGGCGTCGATGGCGTGGTCGCAGAC
The DNA here is from genome assembly GCA_020431745.1 of Candidatus Eiseniibacteriota bacterium. Lineage (GTDB taxonomy): Bacteria > Eisenbacteria > RBG-16-71-46 > CAIMUX01 > CAIMUX01 > JAGQHR01. Next base: position 4,990 of record JAGQHR010000089.1, on the reverse strand, counting down.
GGAGGGAAAGCCGCGGGTCGAGGTCAAGACGACCCAGGGCGACATCGTGCTCGAGCTCGAGCCGGAAAAGGCCCCGGTCACGGTCGAGAACTTCTTGAAGTACGTGAATTCGGGCTTCTACAAGGGGACGATCTTCCATCGGGTGATCGACGGATTCATGATTCAGGGCGGCGGGTTCACGATCGATATGAAGAAGAAGACGACGCCCTACCCCGCGATCAAGCTGGAATCGCGGAACGGCCTGAAGAACAAGAAGTACACCGTGGCGATGGCCCGAACGAACGTTCCGGACAGCGCAACGTCCCAGTTCTTCATCAACGTCGTGGACAATCCGCGTCTCGACTACCCCAACCCGGATGGTCATGGCTATGCCGTCTTCGGCACCGTCATCTCGGGTGAGGACGTGGTCGACAAAATCCGCGCGGTCAAGACGACGACCAAGAACGGCTACGAGGACGTGCCCATGGAGGCCGTCATGATCACCGGGGTTTCGCTTCTCGACTCCGAGGGCGACTCCCACTGACCGACCGGACACCGGACCTGGTTTCGCGGTCCGGTTCCGACCCGTGGCCTCGGGACCGTCCCCGGACGCCGACCGTGGCTCCGATGAGCAGATTCGCCAAACCGGGACGCAGAACACGGAACTGGTTGCTGCCACTGTGTTACAATGCCCGGGTTCCCGGGGGACCGGCTGGGATTGCCCTGTTCATCCCGTCCTCGATGAGCGGTGCCGATCGAGTGAATCACCCCGGATCGTCTGGCACGGGCCACGGCCCGCCGGCGGTATCCCGTTCGTAGAGAGCGTTGATCGAAGGTTTTCAAGGACGCCGACCCTCTGCCGGGAGAGTCGGACGGTGGATCACAACATCTCTCGGTGGTCGGCTCGATCCGGGTGGGTCGGGGAGGCGCCGGGAGACGAACCCCAAGACGTCGCGGGCAACCGCGAGGAAGGAACGGCATGAACTTCAAGAAGACCCTTCTGGTCGGGATTTCCATGGTGGCCCTGGCCGGTTTCGTCGTCGTTGCGGCGAACGCCGGTTCGGGCAAGAGCTGTAGCGCCTCCGCCGACAAGGCGTCCTGTACCAGCACCACCAGCACTACCACCGCGGCCAAGACCACCGACGGCACGGTCCAGAACGTGAGCAACACCGGTAGCTGCGCCTCGCAGGCGGCCAACGCCTCGGGAACGTCTTGCTCCGCGGTTCACGCGGCGGCAGCCGGTTCCTGCACCTCCACGACGGCCTCGGCCGGCTCGTGCACGGGCGCGGCAACCATGCAGACGATCAGCAACACCGGCAGCTCTTGCTGTGCCGGCAAGGTCGAAGGCGCTTCGGCCAGCTCCTGCACCGCGGCCCACACGATGCAGACCGCGAGCAACACCGGTGGCAGCTGCTGCGCCGGCAAGGTTCAGGGTGCTTCCGCCTCCTGCTCCGGCTCGTGCTCCGCGGGAATGAAGACGGCGTCCAACGCGTCGTGCTCCTCCGCGAATCCGTCCGAGTGCATGAACGCGTGGCTGCCCAAGGGCATGAACTTCATCCGGCTCGACGTTCCGGGCGGCGTGGATTTCGTGTTCACGGGTCAGGGCGTGGACAAGCTCTCCAAGGCCTGCTCGTACTCCTGCTCGAACGTCGCGGCGGCCAAGGGCAGCCGGTTCGCGCTGGCCGAGGGTAACGGGTACGTGGTCCTCTCCGTCCGCGGTGAGGATGCCGCGAGCTGCTGCGGCGAGGTCGTCGAGATGGCGTTCGCCACCTCCGGCGCCGGCGGTCCGCAGGGCTGATCCGACGGATCCGATCGTTTTCGGTGCGAGCCCCGGCGTTCACGCGTCGGGGCTCGTTTCGTTCTGAGCGAAGCGCTTTGGCGGGACGGTCCCGTTTGCGTACTCTAGGCACGCGATGGAGAGTCCAAACCCAGATCGAGGTGCGTCCGAGTCCCCGGCCGGTCCTGAGTCGTGGAACTGGGATCCCGAGTCCTTCCGAGCCCACGGTCACCGCGCCGTCGATTGGGTCGCGGACTATCTCGCCCGGGTCGGTGAGCTCCCGGTGCTTCCCGCCGTGCGTCCGGGAGACGTCGCGCGCGGCCTGCCGGAGCATCCTCCCGAGCACGGCGAGCCGTTCGACGCGCTTCTGTCCGACCTCGATCGCGTGGTCGTCCCCGGACTGACCCACTGGAACCATCCGGGGTTCTTCGCCTATTTCGGGATCACGGCCTCGGGTCCCGGCATCCTCGGCGAGCTGGTCGCCTCCGCGTTCAACACCAACGGGATGCTTTGGAAGACTTCGCCCGCGACGACGGAGGTGGAGCAGCACGTCCTCCGGTGGATGCTCGAGATGTTCGACTTGCCCAGGGACTGGTTTCCCCAGCTCGTCGATACGGCCTCGATCGGGACGCTCGTTGCGCTGGCGGCGGCGCGTGAGGCGCAGGCCGATCTGGAGATCCGCAAAGAAGGGCTGGCGGCGCCGGGACACCCGCGCCTGCGGGCCTATGCCTCCGAACAGGCGCACTCGTCGGTGGAAAAGGCGCTCATCACGTTGGGCCTCGGTCAGGCGGGGTTGCGGAAGATTCCGACGGACGAGTCCTTCCGGATGGACGTCCGTGCTTTGCGGCAGGCCGTCGAGGAGGATCGGGCCGACGGTTGGCGTCCGTTCGCCGTGATCGCGACGGTCGGTACGACTTCGACGACCAGCGTGGACCCGGTATCCGAGATCGCCGACCTCTGTCGGGAACACCGACTCTGGCTGCACGTGGATGCGGCCTATGCCGGCACCGCGGCCCTTCTGCCGGAGATGCGCGCGCACTTTGCCGGATGCGACCGCGCCGACTCCTACCTGATGAATCCGCACAAGTGGATGTTCGTGCCGATCGACTGCAGCGCTTTCTATACCGCGCATCCCGACGTTCTGCAGCGTGCCTTCCAGCTCGTGCCGGACTATCTGCGGACCGAACCCGCAGCGCATGCGACCGACTTGATGAACTACGGCGTGCAGTTGGGCCGACGGTTCCGCGCCATCAAGCTGTGGTGGGTCATCCGGACGTTCGGGGTCGAGGGGTTGCGCTCCCGGGTTCGCGAGCACTGCCGGCTGGCCCGGGAGCTCGCGCGCTGGATCGGATCCGACGATCGTTTCGAGATTTCCGCGCCGGCGCCCTTCTCGACCGTCTGCTTCCGCGGCCGCTGGCCCGGTCTTCCGGACGAGGGCGAGGACGCGGCCAACGAGGACCTGGCCCGCCGCGTTTCCGGGCATGGTCCCGTCTTCCTGGCCACGACGCGTCTCCGGGGCCGGACCACACTGCGGCTCGCTATCGGCAACTTGCGCAGCGAAGAGTCCCACGTACGCCTCGCGTGGGAGCTGCTGCAGTCCGAGCACGCCGCGGCCGGGGAGAACGCCGGATGATTTCCGCCGACGCCGCGCTCGAAATCGTCTTGTCCCATGCCCGGCGCCTGCCGCGCTTGCGGGAACCCTTGACGAAGGCGTCGGGCGCCGTGCTCGCGCGTGACGTCGGCGCCGATCGCGATCTGCCGCCGTTCGATCGTGCCGCGGTCGACGGATTCGCGGTGCGCCTCGCCGGGGACTGGAATGAGGAGGGCACGTCTTTCCGTCTGCGCGGAATGGTGGCGGCGGGGCAGAGCTTCCGCGGGCGTCTGCGGCCGGGGGACGCAGTCCAAGTCATGACCGGGGCGCCGGTCCCGACCGATGCCGACGGCGTCGTGATGGTGGAACAATCCACGCGGGAAGGCGATCAGGTGATTCTGCGCGGACCGTTCGATACGACCGTTCGACCGGGACTCGCGCCGCGTGGCCAGGATGCGCGACGGGGAGATGCGATCGTGATGGCGGGGACTCGCATCGGTCCCGCACAAGTCGCGGTGCTCGCCTCGGCAGGAATGATCGAGCCGACCGTGTGGAAACGTCCGTCCGTCCTGCTAGTGACGACGGGCGACGAGATCGTCGAGCCGCACGAGAAACCGCGCGCGACCCAGATTCGCAACAGCAATGGTCCTTTCCTGCAGGCGATGCTCGCCGGATCCGGATGGGTGAGCCGCGTCGCCGTGCGCCGCGCGCAGGACCGGCTGTCTTCGCTCCGCCGGTCGCTCTCGACGGTCGGAGAGAGTACCCCCGACGTGCTGGTGTTCACCGGGGGAGTCTCGATGGGGGAATTCGATCTGGTCCCCGACGTCCTGCGTGAGGTCGGCTTCGATCTGCACTTCCATCGCATCGCGATTCGTCCGGGAAAGCCGCTGCTCTTCGGGACGCGCGCGATCGGACGACGCCGTCAGGCCGTCTTCGGACTGCCGGGGAATCCGGTATCGGTCGCGGTGACCGCTTGGGAGTTCCTGCTGCCCTACCTTCGGAGTCAGTCGGGCGCACGCGATGCCGGGCCGCTCTCCGTGGTGGCGCGCGTGGATCGCGCTATCGCGCGCAAACCCGGCTTCACGCATTTCATCCCCGGGCGGATCGATGCGGCCCTGTCCGGTCGAGAAACCGGATCCCGGAGGGAATCGCAAGAAGACCGCGAGCCCGGGGTGACGGTGGTCTCGTATCACGGATCCGGGGATTTCGTAGCGCTCGGCGGTGCGGATTGTCTGATTCGTCTGGAATCCGAGGATCCGCGAGTGGAAGCCGGGGATCGGGTCACGGTTCATCCGTTGTTCCGGGAACGATCGTGGATCGAACCATGGCCCGAGGTTTCGCGCCGGACGAGGGAGGCAAGAGGATGAGCGGCACCCGGAAGAATCGCGGAGGCGCCGGCGAGTCGCGGACGTCCGCGGCCGCGCGGTCTCGGGCGCAGACCGGGCCGACGCGAGCGATTCCGCCCGGCCAGGCGCGGTTGAGCCATGTCGACGCCGACGGTACCGCGAGAATGGTCGATGTCGGGGAGAAGAGCCCGACGCGGAGGAGGGCCGTCGCGGAGGGTTGGGTCACGATCGGAGCGGCCGCCGCGTCCGCGGTCGCCGAGTCGCGCGTCGCCAAGGGCAACGTCCTCGAGGTGGCGC
>JAGQHR010000896.1 GCA_020431745.1 Candidatus Eiseniibacteriota bacterium | reverse complement strand
GCGACCGTCTTCGTCACGGGTGTCCCAATGCGCGGTTCGTGAAGCGTCGTCGACGACATCCGGATCCAGCCGGCGCACGCGCTTTCCCCGCGCGTCGAAGACTGTCAGCGATGCGGAGGCACCTTCCGGCTGACTCCATGAGATGTCGCAGGCGGTCGATGCCGGATTGGGCCAGGCAGCCGACAGCACCGCATCGAAGCCGGACGGGAGCTCCGGATTCGTGTCCACATCGGTCGAGGTTTCCGGACGATGGAGCGGGAGGACGCTCGCTCCGTCCGGTTGCATCAGGTAGAGACCATCGTCGGCCACGTCCAAGCCGCGAATGAAGACGTCCGGATCGGCGAAGGAGCCGAGCACGACCGCGGCCGCGGGATCGGTGACGTCGACGGCGACGACCCGACCGCTGCTGGCCGCGTACACCACCGCCGGGTCCGAGCCGCCCTGCGCGCGGACCGGTGGTCCCTGAACCCGGATCCGATCGATGACCTGCTCCAGCTGGGCGTCGATCTCGCCCAGGTCCTTCACTCCGTTGATCCGCACTTCCCGTAGCCGCAAGATGTCCTGGGCGGAGAGGATCTCGTCGGGATCGCTGTCGCCGTCCAGATTCGCCACGCAGACGGCGGTCACCGGAGTGGGATCGGTGTCCTTGGTCACGGGATTGGCGAGATCCGAAATGTCCCACGTGATCGATCCGCCGGTCCCGCCGGCGACCAGGATTTGACTGCTGATGTCGTGGCACGTAAGGCCGGAAGGCGCGGGCACGGTGAGCTTGACCTCGAGACCGAGATCGTTGAGCTCGACGACCGTGATCATGTCGTTGGTGCCTCCGGCCGCGATCAGGCTGCCGTTCTCGTCGATCTCGAGACCGTCGATGTAAGGCGTTCCGATGAACAGCGTGGCCAGGAGAGTGAGCTGCAGAAGATTCGGATCGATCTCGTAAGCGCGGATCTCTCCGTTCTTGAGCGCGACGACCTTGTCGTTCTGGACGTCGAAGGCATGGGCGCCCTGGGTCACGTCGTCCAGCACCTCCCCGGTGAGCACATCGATCAGCTGCAGCTTGTCGAGATCGGCGATGACCAGGAGCTCCGTGCCGTCCACACTGGTGCGCCGCCCTCCCAGGCCGTTGCCCGCGAACGGATAGAACGCGGTCGGCTCGATCACGAAATCCCCGTCGCGGAACAGATGGATTTCGCTTCCGGAACGGGCCGCCAGCTTTTGGACACCGGGACTCTGCGGCGCCGCCGTGAGCTGCTCGATCGCGGCGTCGGCGGCCAGCCTCAAACGGGCCTCCAGAGTGCTCGTGTCGAGGAGATGGATCCGGGAGTCGGTGGACGACGCCCACAGCCGATCGCTGCTGCTGCGTTCCAGTGCGGTGACCCCGGCGACGTCGGTCCAGCCGACATCGGTCGGGTGCGCGGGATCCGAGACGTCGGCCAGCTTGATCTGCGTCGGGGTTGCATAGGCGACGCGATCGACGGTCAGGAACGTGGCTGCTTCCACCGGAGCTCCGGTGACGCCGCCGAGGAAGTTTCCCCAATCGTCGCGAACATCGAGTCCGTTCGGGCCGCCGTCGACCATGAGAAGCCCGGTGCCCGTGACCGGAGCCGGCTCGCTCCAGACGTCGAGTGTGTTGAACGAACCGCTGGCCCCGCCGTTGATCGTCGCCGGCGTGCCGCAGCCCGAACCCGCGAACGCCGAAAGGTCGGTTCCCGTGGTGGAGCCGATGAGTCCTCCGACCCCCGCGGGATTGGAGTCGCTTCGAACCAGTGTCTGGAATCCGGGGAGATTGTCCGATCCGACGATCACCGGGTTGGACGGATCGCTCACGTCGACGCGCAGGAGCTTCTGTTGGCTGGGGTCGGAGACGACCAGGCACTCGGTGTCATCGCCCGCTCCCCCCGCGTAGTCGAGGCTGAACGCGGCGATGCCGCCCAGGACGCCGAGCTGTTGTCCGGTCTCCGCCGAGAAGACGAGGAGCCGGTCGATCGCGCCGGCATAGATCACGCTTCCGTCCCGGGAGAG
>JAGQHR010000895.1 GCA_020431745.1 Candidatus Eiseniibacteriota bacterium | reverse complement strand
CCGTACTTCAGCGTTCCGAGGAGGATTCGGTCGCCGGGGAACGCCTCGAATCGGTGCCCGCGCAGCCTGCCGATCCCGCCGGCCTGGAACTGCCACTGTTGCGGAAGCCGCGATCCGTCGTCGGCGACCCATCCCTGGGGCGTGCCTCCTCCCTGGATCCGATAGCCCAGGCTCTGTGCCGGAGAAATCCGGAACCAACCGCGGTGCTCGGCCCAGAGGCGCGTGAACCAGCGCTCGCCACCCAGCGAGCCGCCGGACCAGATCGCGTCCGTCAACAGGGCGCGCGTCAAGTCGGGGCCCCAGATCGACGGGTCGCCCCCGTGGGACCAGTACCCGCGGAACTGGATCGCATTCCACTTTCCCTCGTCCACGGGCGGGTTGGAATCGAAGCGTTCGCGTCCCCCGAAGATGCCGAACTGCGCGATGCGGCGGCGCCGGGAGCTGTGCGTTTCTTGGAGGTAGCTGACGGCCGCGCCATGCTGGGCATTGGGCCGATAGCGCAGAAACATCGCGCGGCCACGCCGGCGCAGGTAGTCACTGAAATCCTCCCGACTGAAGAAGGCCGCCAGGAAGTTTTCGTCGGCGGTGACGGCCTGGCGCGGGATCGGCCAAGCCGTCGTCTCGTCGGCCCAGCGCGCTCCTACCTCGAGATCGCGGACCAGCGGGTGCAGCGCGACCTCGACTGCCCCGGACCACTCTTCGCTGGTGAAGCCGTATCCTTCGTAGGCGCGGAGCGAAGGCCCCCGGCCCCGGGAACGCAGCTCCTCCGAGAGGAGCAGACCGAAACCGTCCACCCGATTGAGCGTCGCTCCGTACCCGAATCCGAGCCGGGACTCGCGATCCAGACGGATCCATTCGGATGCCTCCGGTGCCCAGCCCGGATCCAACGCCGGGAAGAACTCCTCGAAGAGCTCCCCGGTCTGCTTGCCCGGCTCCAGGTCCCGGTGTCCCCGCCAGTCCCGATCGACGCGTTTGAATCTTTCGGCGTGCGCGAGCTGGGGCAGCAGCAATAGGACCATGGCGAGACAGCTCAGCTTGACGAGCCGTCGCGTGCAGTTCGCTCGGAACATCGGACTCCCCCTCGAACGCCCCTCCGGTGTGACCGCCAGGCCACACCGTGTGGCGCGCTTGTCACGACTCCGGCCGGCCCGGCCGCTCGACTCCCAGTCGTTTCATCTTGCGGTGCAGCGACGCACGATCGATGCCCAGCCGTTCCGCCGCCCGGCTCACGTTCCAACCTGCCTCTTCCAGCGTGCGCACGATGCGTTGCCGCTCCGTTTGTTTCTGTTCTTCCTGCCATTGCTGGACCAGTCCGCCCGAGGACGGTGCAACCACCGAACCAGGGGGCGACAGCCAGGCTTCCAGCTCGGTGCGCTCGACGCGTGGGGCGGGATGCATGATGGCGATCCGCTCCATCAGGTTGCGCAGCTCGCGGACGTTGCCGGGCCAGCGATGGGAGCGAAGCAACTCACGTGCCGAGTCCGTGAAAGAGGGAGCCGATCGCCCGTAGTTCGCGCAGAACCGTTGCAGGAAGTGATCGGCCAGTGCGTCGATGTCGGCCCCTCGCTCTCGCAGGGCCGGGACGCGGATGGGGATGACGGCGATCCGATGATAGAGGTCTTCCCGAAAGCTTCCGTCGCGGACGGCGTGGTTGAGATCTCGGTTGGTCGCCGTGAGCAGCCGGGCGTCGAAGCGCAGCGTGCGGCTGCCGCCGACCCGTTCGAACTCTTCGCTCGCGAGCACGCGCAGGAGCTTGGCCTGCATGTCGACGGCCATGTCTCCGATCTCGTCGAGGAAGAGCGAACCGCCGCTCGCCAGCTCGAGCTTGCCCTTCTTCATCTTCTGCGCTCCGGTGAACGCGCCGGGCTCGTGCCCGAAGAGCTCGCTTTCGATGAGCTCGCGGGGGATGGCAGCGCTGTTGAGCTTGATGAAAGGGCGGGACTGCCGCGTGCTGAGCTCATGGAGGCGTTTGGCCACGAGCTCCTTGCCGGTTCCGTTCTCGCCGAGGATGAGGATGCGGGCGTC
>JAGQHR010000894.1 GCA_020431745.1 Candidatus Eiseniibacteriota bacterium | reverse complement strand
GTGGAGATGGGTCGACGGCTCGAGGATCGGTTGAAACGCGTCCTCAGCGCGATGGCAGTCGGGTCCGGCCTGCTCGGAGTCGCGGTCTCGCCCTGGTTTCTCCGGCTCAGGTACGGTCGGCTCGGCCCGGATATCGCGGTTCCCCTCTGGCTGATCAGTGGGTTCCTCCTGTTGACGGGAGTCGTCGCCTGGCGGGCTCGTCGCCGCCCGCTCCTGCTCGCCAACTTCGGACTTTGCGTCGCCGCGCTGTTGCTTTCGATCCTTGCCGCGGAGGCGATCCTGCGGAGGTTCGCTCCCCAGATTGCCGAGAGCCGAGACCTTTCCCGATTTCACCCGACGTTGGGTTGGGAGCTCATCCCCGGAGCGACGGCACGTTCTGTCTTTCCGGGAGAGTTCAACGGTGTCGTTCGAGTCTCGAGCCAAGGACTGCTCGACCGAGAGTATTCCTTGGTCTGTCCCTCGGGGATGCGCCGCATCGTGGTGTTGGGCGATTCGTTCACGGCCGGACTGGGAGTCGATGCCTCCAAGAACTTCACCGAACGGCTGGAGGACGCTTGGGACGGGCGCGCCGAAGTCCTCAACTTCGGAGTCAACGGCTACGGTCCGGTCCAGGAGTTCCTCGCTTTGCGCGACAAGGCGTTGCACTACCAGCCGGACCTGGCGCTCGTCGTCGTCTACGTGCGGAACGACTTCGACGACATTCTCGGACGTTACGATTGGGGCTTTCCCCGGCCGTTGGTCGAAGCGGCCGATTCGACTTTCCGACTGACCAACGTTCCGATCCCGCGGCCCGCCGCCATCGGACTGGGACCGGTGACCCTGCTGTTGTCCTATCGGAAGCTTCACCTCTATCGCTTGATTTCGAAAAGGGTCAACCCTCACGGCGCGCTCTGGGCCGATCCGCCCGAGCTGCAGCTCTGCCGGATCTCTCCGTCGCCGGAAATCCGGCGTGCGTTCGATCTCACGGAGCGTGTCCTCGTGGCGATGAAACAGGTCTGTGCGGCTTCCGGGACCGATCTGGTCGTTGCCATCGCTCCCTCCATCGTTCAGGTCTACCCGGACCGCTATTGGAACGAGGTTCTGGCAGACCACGGGGCCGACGCATCCGACTTCGATCTCGAAGAGCCGGATCGGAGGTTGTGTCGAATCGGGACCGATCACGACATCGAGACGATCGATCTACTGCCGGCGTTGCGGGAGGCCGGAAAAGAGGATCCGGAGCTCTACTACCGAAGGAACCTGCATTGGACCGCCCGGGGACATGCCGTGGTCGCGCGGGCCCTTCAGGAGCGACTCGAAAGGCGGATCCTTCCCCCGCGCACCCCGGATACGTCTGATGTCTCCCGATCTCCCGGCGATCCTCTCGGGGAGACGAAGGCCGCCGCGGGATCCGGGGAGGCCCCGCCGACCGGAGAAGAGCCGCGCTGAATCGGCACCGGAACGCGTAGACTGCCCCCCATGGCTTTGCTCGGACTCAACAACGTGACGCTGACCCTGACCGGACCTCCGCTGCTCGACGGTGCGAGCCTCCAGATCGAGGACGGAGAGCGCATCGGGTTGCTCGGGCGCAACGGCGCCGGGAAGTCCACGCTCCTGCGTCTGCTCGAGGGGATCCTGACCCCGGACGCCGGAGAGGTCGTCCGTCGTCCCGGAATGACGGTCGCGGGCCTGCCCCAGGACGTTCCGCTCGAACCCGTGGGCACGGTTCGGGCGCACCTGCTCGAGGTCTGCGGCGCGCGGGACCACGATCGGCACTGGGAGATCGAGACCCGGGTCGACCAATGCATCACCGAGCTCGAGCTCGATCCATCGTCCGTGGTCGCGAATCTCTCCGCCGGATCGAAGCGGCGTGTTCTCCTTGCGGCCGCGCTTGCGCAGGAGCCCGACCTCCTGCTCCTGGACGAGCCGACCAACCACCTCGATATCGAGGCGATCCTCCACCTGGAAACCGTCCTGCGAAAGCGGACGGGATCCTTGGTCTTCGTGACCCACGATCGGAGCTTCCTGCGTCGAATCGCCGATCGGA
>JAGQHR010000893.1 GCA_020431745.1 Candidatus Eiseniibacteriota bacterium | reverse complement strand
CGATGGTTTGACCTTCCAGGTGAGGAGTCGGAGTGAGCTACCGGACGCCCGAAGCACGGGTGGCCGCGGTCCGAGAGACCCGGAACGCCCTCATGGCTTCGCGTCGCGCGGTTCTGACGACCCACCTGAACGCGGACGGGGACGGGGCGGGATCCGAAGCCGCGCTCGCCTCGTGGATGCGCGCGAACGGATGCGAGGCGTGGATCGTGAATCCCACACCGTTCCCGAACAATTTCCGCTTCCTCGTCGAGAACGAGGACTGGATCCTCGCGGCGGGTTCGGCGCGGGCCCGCGACGCGTGCGATCAGGCCGACGTGGCCGTGGTTCTCGATACGGGCGAGGTTCCCCGCATCGGACGGGTGAGGGACATGATCCGCGACGTGCCCACCGTGGTGATCGATCATCATCCGTTGGGGGATCATCCGATCGGAGGGGTTTCCCTCCGAGACCCCTCGGCATGCGCCACGGGGGAGCTCGTCTACGACGTGATCCAGTCGGCCGGAGGGCCCTGGCCGGAGAGCATCGCCCGGGGGATCTACACGGCCATCCTGACGGACACCGGATCGTTCCGTTTCAGCAACGCCACGCCGGGATGCCACATGCTCGTGGCCGACCTGATCGAGATGGGGGTCGAGCCGGAGGCCATGTACGAGCGCGTGTATGGTGCGGCACCGCTGCGGCGTTACCTGTTGCTCCGCCACGCTCTCGAGACGCTCGACCACGACTCCGCCGCCGGCATTTCGTGGATGGTGATTCCGCCGGAGCCCTACGCCGAACTCGGCGTCACCGCCGAAGACCTCGAAGGGCTCGTGGATATTCCGCGCTCCATCGAGGGTACGAACGTGGGTCTGCTGTTCCGCCTGGCTTCCACCGGCGAGGTGAAGGTCTCGTTCCGGTCCAACGGGACCGTGGATGTGAACCAGCTCGCCAGGAGATTCCAGGGCGGCGGGCACGTGAAGGCGTCGGGTGCCATGGTGCCCGGCCCGATGGATCAGGCCGTGGAGCTCGTGCTCCAGGCCACGCGTGAGGCCCTGAGCCACGCCAAGCCGAAGAGGAGATGACCGACGATGCGAAAGCCCGAGAGCGATCGAGCTTCGGACCCGGGTGTCCCCGAGGCCATCCCCCGCACGTTGATCCGCCTCAGGGATGAGCTGGGGGTGGAGCGGATCGACCGGCTTTGGATCTTCTCGCCGTTCCGGCGGGGACGGCGGGAGCAAGGGCTCGTCGCCGTTTCGACGTTCGTGTCCGCCGAGGAGCGGCGCGGGGTGGTGACGGTCCCGTACGTCGCCGAGCACACCGGCAAGGGCGTCACCGTCGAGCCCATCTTCATGGAAGAGGGGGAGGCACCGCCGGATCGTTTTCCGGGCGTGATGCAGGGCGTGGTCCGGCGGGCCGGTGAAGGGCAGGAGGAGCCGCGCGAAATCGAGATCGGCGGCTCGCCCGAACGGTTCGAGGAGTTGCTCGAGGAATACGACCTGCAGTTCCTGCAGGCGACGTCGCCATGAGTTCCGATATCGGGGTCTCCCCCTACACGCGGCTGTTCGGTCGCTATCTGCGGGAGATCGGACTGCCCGTCACGCAGCAACGCGAGACGGTCGCGGACGTCGTGTTCGATTCGGAGGGCCATCTCTCGGTCGACGACATCGAGCAGGAGGTTCGCGCTCGGGGTGCCCGCATCGGCAAGGCCACGATCTACCGGACACTCGACCTGCTCGTGCGGAGCCGACTGGTCGAGGAGCACGACTTCGGGGAGGGCTTCAAGCGCTACGAGCATCGCCTCTCGCGGCATCCCGTCCACGAGCACCTGATCTGTCTGGAATGCGGCAGCGTGGCCGAGTTCGAGAGCCCCGAGGTGTTCGGGGTCGAGAGTCGCGTGAAGGCCGAGTTGGGCTTCCAGCCCGTTCGGCATCGCCTGGACATCTACGGCCTGTGCAAGGCGTGTCAGGACGCGGGGGTCACGCTGACGCCCGAAGGGCTCATCTGCCCGATCGAGACCGTCTGACGAGCACGGTGTCGCGCGCCGAGGATCTGC
>JAGQHR010000892.1 GCA_020431745.1 Candidatus Eiseniibacteriota bacterium | reverse complement strand
GCCGGCCAGATTCTCAAGATGTCGATGCAGATCAGCGCACTGGATCTTACGGACTACGCAGTGCTGCAAGACCAGCTCACCGGAGTCGACTGCGCGTACTTCGCGGAGGTGCTGGCAAAGGTCAAGGAGAAAGACCCTGAGAAAATTAATCAGGCGTACCTCGTAGAGATCATCGATCGGATGTTCTGACCGATGACCACCGTCACCGCGCTCCTGCCCACGCCGACGTGCCCGCTCTGCGGGTCCGACGACCCGAAGAAGGTCAAGAAGCGGCCCGACGGCGCGTTCTACTGCTACCGGTGCAAGCGCTCGATCGGCGCTGTCGAGGGTCCACAGAAACGCACGGACCCGATCACGGATGCCTTCATCGAGGCAGCGCACCGGAAGCTCTGCGCCGACGCGAAGGCCATGGCGTGGCTGACCGATCACCGGTGCATCCCGCTCCCCGTCATCAAGAGCCAGCGCCTCGGGCTCGACGGGAACAAGATCCTGTTTCCCATTCCCGGGGACGGGGAGTGGGTGAACATCCGTTGCGCGAACTACGTGACGGGAGAGAAGCGACCCTACCAGACGGGACGCGGGGTGCAGCTCTACCCCGGGACCCTCGCGCCGACGAAAGAGCTGCTCATCTGCGAGGGTGAACTCGATCGGCTTGTCGCCCTCGGCCTCGGGTTCGAAGCGTGTACGGGCATCGGTGGCGCGGGGGTCTTCCACTCGACGTGGGCCGCGGAAATCGCGCAGAAGGCTGAGCACGTTGTCATCGTCTACGACGCGGACCATGCGGGACGCTCGGGCGCGCGGCTCGTCGCGACGCGGCTCATGGAGCAGGGGGTCCTCGCGACCCGGATCAAGTCGGTCCACCTGCCGGTGCCATTCAAGCCGAAGCACGGCGAGGACCTGACTGACTGGGTTCGCCGCGGGGCCACGGCCAAAGACCTGCGGACCCTCATCGGCGACACGCCCACGTGGGAGTACGTCGAGCGAGCCCCGGGAGTGGTCCCCGCGGACGCCACGGAGCGCTCGCTCGCTGAGGCCAGCCACAAGGACCACTCCCGGGAATGGTCCACGTTCGAGGCGAGCATCATCGCGCTGCTCGCCGATGCCTACCAGCTTCCGACGAAGATCTCGGTCGACTGTGCCGAGGATCAGTCGAAGTACTGCCCACACTGCACGCTGCCCGCGGAGAAATCCCGGTGTGCTCCCGGGGAGGCGCCGATCATCTCTCTCGACACGACGAGCGATGCCTACGTCGACCACATCGGGGCGGCGAAGAAGAACCTCCGGCAGCAGATTCTCGAATCGATCGGGATTCCCGGGAAGTGCCCCTCGGCGCAGGTGGACGAGCTCGAAACGATCCAGGTGCAGGAGGGCCGCATCGGGGAGCCGCTTAACATCGATGTCGAGACCCGGGCGTCCGATCGCTCGGCGATCTTCATTGACCTGGAAGGAATCGTCGAGCCGAACAAGGAATACCGGATGCTCGGGAAGTTCCTTCCGCACCCAAAGGATCAGGTCATGACGGCTGTGATCCACCGGGCCGTGGGCGTGGACCAGCTCGTCGAGCACTTCGAGGAAGACCCGAAGCTGCTCGCGCCGATGCGGAAGGGGCGGCCTCGGACCCTCGAGAAGCGGGTGCAGCGGATCCTCGATGACGCAACGGCGATCACCCGAATCCGCGGGCGCGATGACATGCACCTCATGATCCTGCTCTCACGCATGTCGACGCTCTACCTCGAGAGCCCCGAGAGCGAGACCCGGGAGCGGGGTTGGGCGGACGTGGCGATCATCGGAGACACGTCCGAGGGGAAGTCCGAGGCCATGGAGAAGCTCTCGGCCTGGACCGGCCTCGGGAACGTCGTTGCGCTCAAGAAAGCCACGACCCGGGCGGGGCTCTTCGGCGGCGTGGTGCAGACGCAGAAGAAGCTCTACATCGCGTGGGGGGTCTACCCCAGGCACGACCGCCGGTGGCTCGCCCCGGACGAGTTCCACTCGGCCCCGGCGGACCTGCTCGCGGCGATGACCGACGCGCGCTCGA
>JAGQHR010000891.1 GCA_020431745.1 Candidatus Eiseniibacteriota bacterium | reverse complement strand
CGCTCGGCGTCGCCGCGCGGGACGTTGCCGGGACGGCTCCGGTCCTTCACCTTGGCCGCCTCGAGAATCTCCGAAGCGACCTTGGCGCTCACCCGCGAAAACTCCGACTGCAGGAACATCGAGACCGTCCGCGCCTTCGTGTCGTGCAGCATCTTCAGGAAGAACCCGAGCTCGACTCCGTGCGGATGCGGCTGGATCTCCTTGGGTTCGGGCGGGAGCTCGTCGGAAACCCGCTCGAACACCTGCAGACCCGAATCAGTCTCCGCGATCGCGTCGAGCGTCCCCTGCGGCTCGTCGTCCTCGGACTTGTCGGCCGTCTTGTCCGGCGGACGGTAGAGGATCCGGGCATGGGGGTTCGCGATCGCGACCTGCCGCAGATAGCCGTCGACGGAGTGCCGGCCCTTCTTGTACGTGCCCTGCAGGGTGATCTCGACGCGCGTACCGTGATCGTGCTCCCAGTCGACCTCTTCGTCGCGCAGGATCTGCGGCTCGTTCTTCCGGGTGTCCATCGCCAGCTCGAAGAGATGGGCCGGCTTCCGTTTGTCGGTCTTGGACAGAATCCTGATGGGTTGCCCCGTGGTGAGCAGACCGTACATCCCGGCCGCGGAGATCCCGATCCCCTGCTGCCCGCGGCTCTGCTTCAGCACGTGGAACTTCGATCCGTAAAGCAGGCTGCCGAAGATCCGCGGAACCTGCTTGCGGACGATGCCCGGACCGTGGTCCTCGATCACGACGCGAAAGCGATCCTCCCCCTCGGGAATCACCTCGACGAGGATGTCGGGGAGGATGCCCGCTTCTTCACACGCGTCGAGCGCGTTGTCGACGCCCTCCTTGATCGTGGTGAGGAGCGCCTTCGCGGGATTGTCGAAGCCGAGGAGATGGCGGTTCTTCGAGAAGAACTCGGAGACGGAGATCTCGCGTTGACGGCTCGCCATTTCCTGAGCGGTTCGACGGGTCCGCTCCGCCTTCTTGCGCGGGCGCGACGCAGTACGTCCCTCCGCTTCGTCGCCCTCGGCCGACCTGGCGGACTCGAGCCCCCGGGCGGGCTCCGTTCGTTTCTTGGATTTGGACGTCTTAGGCTCCGTGGGCTCCTTGGGCTTGGCCGAACCTCTCGCGGACTTGCGGGTCGAGGCAGCCCCCGTCCGGGCCGCCGCGGAAATCGATGGAGCGACGCCCGGTGCGGCCGGCGCGGATGGGGAAGGCAACGTCGCAGAGGGCGCCAGAAACTCCAGCGCCATCTGATCCCGCTCCTCTTCCGTCGGTGACTGGTCTCGGTGCGACTCGATCATGCCATCCTCCCTCCCGACCTCCCTGCCGGGGCCCATTCCCGTCGGGCGCTCTCCATCCAGAGCACGGTCGGATCACGCGCGGAACCGGACGCGCTTCCCTGCGCGCAATGCGGGTCATTCTGTGGTGCTCAGACGTTCCGTCCAAGCCCGAAATCACGGTGCGGGTCTCGCGGGACCAGCAGCCTCCTCGCGCGAGATCGGGCCGGAGACATGGCGGATCTCGCTCTCGTCCCGCTCGACCCAGACCACGGGAGAGCGGAGCGTTGAGGCGCGGCCCGCGCGCGGCCCGCGCACGGCTCGCGCCCATGCTCTCGTCGCGTCGCGCGCGTTCCCCGGAGGGCATCATCCCTCGACTCGCTACGTTCGTCGCCGATTTCGTCGCCGACCCGCGACAACGCTGCGCGGGATCGGCCTCACGACGCAGTGTGACTTCGAGAAGGCAAGAGTAGCAAATGTCTTACCAACGGCTCCCGCCATCGACTCTTGCACAGCTGTTTGTCGACTTCGAGTATACGATTCCCTCGACGTGCGCTCCCGCTCCCGTCTTGGCCGCAAGCGTGGGAAACGCGTGTCCATGCGGGTTTCCGAACGCGAGCGTGGGGGTCTATCGTTGACACGAGGGGTGATCGTGCGATACTGCGATTGTCCATGTCAGCACAGTGCGAACGTCGCCGTTCAACAGGCTTTGACAGACTCGCGGGCCGCAGGGGAAGCAGCCCACACCGATCGGTCGGCGTTCAAAGGGGAATACACATC
>JAGQHR010000890.1 GCA_020431745.1 Candidatus Eiseniibacteriota bacterium | reverse complement strand
GGACGAAGATGCAGGATGCGCTGGCGCGGGCACGCGGGGCCGCCGTTCTGGCTCCGAACGATCCCGAGTTCGCGGCCCAGGAGGCGCGCCTGCGACGTCTGGCGGAGCGAGCCGGCATCGGCGTGCAGTAGCCAACGAGACTTGGCGCGGGTGGAACCCGTGCCGGGAAACGCGGACGCAAACGAACGGTCTTTGGGAGAGGAGGCCTTGTGGCGAAAGTAGTGGGAGTGGGTGGCGTGTTCTTCAAGTCCGCCGATCCGGCGGGCTTGGGGGCGTGGTATCAGAAGTGGCTCGGCATCCCGGTGGAGTCGTGGGGTGGAGTCGGTTTCCAGCCCGGGGCGATGCCGCCCGGTGGGGCCACCGTGTGGTCGCCGTTTCCGGCCGACACCAAGTACTTCGGCGACGGTGCGCAGACGTTCATGATCAATCTGATCGTGGACGATCTGGACGGCGCGCTCGCGCAGGTCAAGGAAGGCGGCGCCACCGTGGCCGGCGCTCCGGAATCGATGGAGTACGGACGCTTCGGCTGGTTCGTCGATCCGGACGGCAACCGCGTGGAGCTCTGGCAACCGGCCGAAGCGCCGGGGGCGTAGTCCGCGACTCGTGGGAATCACGGGATTGCGTGGCGAGATGTCGGGATTGGAAGCTCGTTGGATGAGCCCCGAGCGCCGCCCGGTCGGGCCGCTCGGGCATGTGGTACGATTGAGTGCTCCCGCTCCGGCCAACTCCAACGGAGGTCGCCCATGAATCGCTCCTCGCTCTCCGCGGTCGCCATCTGCTTGCTGTCCATTCCCGTCGGTTCGTCATCGGCAGATCCGTTCCTTCCGTTGGACCAGGGCAATACCTGGATCTACGACGGAGACGGAGGTGCCCACGAACAGCTGACGGTCACGGGAACGATCGAGCTCTTCGGACAGATCGCGACGGAGATCACCTACTCGAACAGCACGGACAACGAAGGGCTCCGAAACTTCTGGTCGGCCGATGAGAACGGCGACGTCGCCCTGTTCGGATTCGAAAGGCCCGGCGAGTTTGGCTTGGTCTACGATCCGCCGATTCCCATGGTCGATGCCCCGCTCTCTCTGGGCAAGCAATGGTCCCACACATTCGACATCTACGAGTTTCCGTCGATGCAGTATCTCCAGACCGTGGACATTCATTTCGAAGTCTATGAGGAAGGAGATGTCGTGGTGCCCTTCGGCACGTTCTATTCGTACGGGATCGGGCAGTTCATGCCGGCCAGCTCTCCCTTCCAGGGCGTGTCGCTGACCGGAGAGGTCACGGCGGATACGGAAGGTGCGTTCGTCACCGATTGGTGGAGTGGGAATCTCGGCCGTCCGAAGTACTGGTCCGGCCAACTCTACGAGCTGACCGACTTCAACCCGCCGACACCGGTCGAAACGAGCACGTGGGGCCGCGTGAAAGCGACGTTCGCGATCGACCGTCCTTGAGACCAGGAGACCGCATATCCCGCTCGCTGACTGAGCCGAGAGTGGATGCTCCTTCGGCGGAACATGGATCAGCTCGCTCCGGAAGGTGCGTTGCGTTCCTGGGGGCACGGTTCCTGGCCGTCCTCGCCGGGGTGGCACTGGATGCCGGAGTCGCCGACGCCGCACCACCTACTGCCGAACCCGCGGGCGGCCCCAAACCCGTCGCCCCCTCGCGGCTCAACTCCTCGCGGTATGGCGATCAGATCGCGAGACCCCGAGACACGGCTCATCCGGTATACTCGCCAGCACTTCGCCGGGCCACTGGAAACCCCGTTCTGGGAGGCTGACGTGCAGTCAACTCGCGATCGCTGCCCGCGTACCCACGGAATCGGTACGTCTTCGCCCTTCACGACTCCTCTACTGTTTGGCTTCGTAGTCGCCCTGGGTGCGTTAGTCATGCCGCCGAGTCCGCACGCGGCCTACGGGGCGACGTATCAGGTGCGATCGGCGCGTCCCGAGGTGACCGCGCGGACCCTGACGCGGCTCGAGGCCTCGGGATCGCCCGAATCCCAGAAGCTCTGGATCACCTTCACCGACAAAGACGTGTCCGACGAG
>JAGQHR010000889.1 GCA_020431745.1 Candidatus Eiseniibacteriota bacterium | reverse complement strand
ACACTCGGGGGCGTGGGGGCCGCGCCCCGAGCAGATCGCGACCGCCGAGTTCCTTGAGTCTCGATCCGAGATCGAGGCCTATCACGCGGAGATGAAGGCGGGCGTCCGGCGCCGCTTGGATCTGCTCTACGAAGGGATGGAGGCGCTGCGCCACGACGGCTTCCCGGTGCAGGTGATCCCACCGATGGGAGCGATCTACCTGAGCGTGCGGTTCGCGGTGAACGGCGCGAGAACCCGGGACGGGGAGACGGTCACGAGCAACGAGGACGTGCGCCGATACCTCCTCCGTCGGGCGGGGGTGGCGGTCGTTCCTTTCGAGGCCTTCGGCACGAGCGGTGAGGCCGGGTGGTTCCGCATGTCCGTCGGGGCGATTTCCGAGGCCGCCTGCCGGGACCTCTTCCCGAGGTTGCGCGAGGCGTTGCGGCAACTTCAGGGGTGAGTGAGGCGTGTCTCCGCCGCGCGATTCAGATCGGGATCCCGTTGCAATCTCCTTCGCCATTCGTTTCGTTCGTGACCTCACGGCTGGATTCTGGGGGGCGGTGACCGGCAACCGCCGTCTGGTGCGCCGTCTCGAGCGACGAATCCAAACGGACTTTCCCGAGGCTACGGCCGACGAGCTCCGCGCCGCCGAGGAACGCACTCCCCCCGAGCTTCGCTGGTGGGCCGCGACACCGAGACCGGCGAACGAGGAGGAGTCGCGAGCGCACTGTCTCCAGTGCCGACACCCACTCGGCGCGGCACCGGTCAAGGAGTGTCCGGGCTGCCGCCTGGTCCTGCACGCGGCGTGCTATGACGCGCCCTGGGAAAGCTATGCCGCACCCGGGTGCGAGTGTTGCCGCCTCCGCACCTACTCCCGTTGAGGCGCCGGTCGCGTCCGTGACACGGGCGCGCTATCCTGTTGGAGTGAGACCCGTTCAGCAGGCCGACCCGATGGCCGATAAGGAGATACGAGATCGAGGGCGGGGGTGGCACGGTCGCCGCCCGGGAGAATGGGACCGATGCCTCTAGCGAGTCGACGCGCCCGATCGTCCGCGCGTTATGCCAGACCTTTCCAGGAGCTGATCCTCAGCCCCTGGATCGTGGTGCCCGCCGCGCTCGTGATCGGTTGGTTCCTCGCGACGCAGTCTTCCTCGATCAATCCTCGGTACATCAAGCTCCTCTTCGGTCTCGCGTTCGCCATCGCCGCGATCCGGCTTCCGCTGCCCTACACGCTCGCTGGGTTCATGCTCGTGTTCACGGTACCGACGTTCATCTTCACCGGCGACACCAACACCATCTTCATCGCGTTCCTGGCGGTGGTCTGGCTCGGCAAGATGTCCTTTCGCAAGGTGCCACGGCCGATCCGCTCCCCCATCGACTGGGCGATCCTGATCTACCTGGGCGTCCACGTCCTCTCCTTCATCAACCTGGAGACGACCGAAGCGGTGGAACAGAGCATCCGGATCATGACGTTCCTCGGCTCGGGGTGTTTGCTCTACGTCCTGCTGGTGAACAACATCCGGACGGAGTCCCAGCTCAAGCTGATCCTGCAGGCGTTGTGCGTGACCTCGGCGTTCGTGGATTTCGCAGGATTGGTGGAGTACTACGCCGGTTACCAGCTGATTCCGGAGTGGTTCCTCTACGGAGCCGGGCAGAGCTTCTTGGAAGGTCGGGTGGGATCGGTCTTCGGATCGCACGCGCTCCTCGCGGACTGGAGCGCGATCATGTTCTTCGCCCAGGTCGTGCTGGGCATGCGTAGCAACTACCGGATGGCGAAGATCTGGTACTACGGACTGGCCGGGCTCTCCATCGTCATGATCTTCCTCACCGTCAACCGCGGGGGAGCGTTCGCCTGGGGAGCGGGAGCGCTCTACTTCGGCTTCCTGATGCGCCGGCAGATCCGTTGGGCACCCCTGATTCTGGCAGGACCGATCGGGGCCGTCCTGCTGGTTCTCCTCCAGGTCGCCGGAGCCGACAGCATGGGACACTTCCGGCTCTTCACTCGACTGGCGGGAACGCAGATCGAGCGCGGCGTACCCGACACGCGCGTCGAGGTGTGGCGCGATA
>JAGQHR010000888.1 GCA_020431745.1 Candidatus Eiseniibacteriota bacterium | reverse complement strand
GGGTGTCTACTACTGCTTCCTCCGTGCCGGCGCGCACACGGCCACCCAGTCGGTGGTGGTGGCGCAATAGACGGTGGATCGGGCAAGCGACAGCCTTGGTCGCGAGCGATCGCGGGGGCCGAGCCGACGGGCTTTCCTCCGAACGTCGATCGGCCTCGGTCTGTCGCTCGCCGGCCTGGAGTCGCTGTCTCCCACCGATGCCGAGCGCGTGCTGCGCATCCTGTCCGGGGAAGCCAAGGCCGCTGGCTTCCCCCCCGATTTCCTCCGCGAGGCCCCTCGGGCCCGGTACTGGACCTCCGATCTTCTCGCCTCGGACTGCACTCGCTGCCACTCGTCGGCGTTCGAGGCCCATCTGCGATCCGGCAATCACGAATCCAACCTCGTCAAGTGCGAGCTCTGCGCCCAGCGCTGTGTGTTGAAGGATGGAGATCGAGGGCGGTGCCGTGCTCGGATCAACGTCGGAGGGGAGCTCCGAAGTCTGGTGTACGGACGCCCGATCACGGTTCACGTCGATCCGATCGAGAAGGGTCCGTTCTATCACTTCCTCCCGGGCAGCCGAAGCTTCTGCCTGGCCACCGCCGGTTGTCCGTTGAGCTGCAAGTTCTGCCAAAACTGGGAGATTTCCCAGGCGCGTCCGGAAGACCGCCGACCTCCGTTCACTTCGGCGGCAGATCTCGTCTCGGCTTCCCACGACCGTGGCGTGGAGACGATCACGTTCACCTACAACGAGCCGACCGTCTATGCCGAGTATGTCTGTGATGTCGCGCGGGAAGCTCGCCGGCAGGGACTTCGCTCGACCGTGGTCAGCTGCGGATTCATGACTGCCGCTCCCCTCGGCGAGATCTGCGACGTGATCGATGCGATCAAGTTCGATCTGAAGGGGTTCGATCAGCAGTTCTACGACCGCGTCTGCGAAGCCGAGCTCGAACCCGTCCTCCGGAGCATCCGCCAGGTGGCCCGCAGCAACGTCCATCTCGAAGTCGTCAACCTCGTGGTCCCGACCCTCAATGATTCGGACCGGATGCTGCGCGGACTCGTCGACTGGATGATGGGAGAGCTCGGGCCGGACGTTCCGTTGCACTTCTCCCGGTTCAGCCCCGCGTTCCAGCTCGGGAACTTGGCTCCGACTCCGCTGGCGACCCTCGAGCGCGCCCGCGAGCTCGCCCAAGCGGCGGGGCTCCGCTACGTCTATGTCGGCAACGCCCCCGGGCATGCCGGCGCACACACCTACTGCCCCACCTGTGGTGCGCTTCTGATCGAGCGCAGCGGCTTCTTCGTCGTCGCGAATCGTTTGGTCGAGGGCACGTGCGGCGCATGCGGGACCCATATCCCCGGAGTCTGGCTGTAGGCACCGATGCTCCTCTTCGCGATCGGCTTCTTCTCTCTCCTCGGCCAGGTCGTGCTGCTGCGGGAATTGACCGTGGCCTCCTACGGGAACGATCTCGTGTTGGCCTTCTCGATCGGTGGGTGGATGTTCTGGAGCGCGGTCGGCGTTCTCACGGGCCGCGTCCTGCGTCCACTCGTCCATCGTCCCCGTCGGGAACCGGGGGCACCGTCCGGAGCCGCTGCGTCGGGCCCCGCGCTGCCGTCATGGGCGCGCCGGAAGGAGCCCCGCGTGGCCACGCGTGCATCGGTCTCCGCTCTCGTGTTGGCGGTTTCGGCATTGCTCCCTCTCGCCCTGGTGTTCGTCCGCGGGAGCCACCGCATCCTCGGAGGAGTGCCGGGCGCGTTCCTCACTCCCGGCCGACAATGGATCGCTATCACCATGGCCCTGCTCCCGGTCGCGGCAGTTCTCGGCCTCCTCTTTCAATGGGCGGCCGAACGCTATGTATCGACAGGCCGGAGCCTCGCACGTGCGTATGCGATCGAGAGCTCGGGTGGAGCGTGCGGTGGACTCTTTGCTTCCATCGCCTTGTCCTGCGGAATGTCCGTTCTCCTACAGGCGCTGATCGGGAGCCTGGGTGCGGCCCTGTTGGTTCTGGCGGAGCGCCGTCCGCTTCGGCCACGGCTGGTGGCGGGATTTCTGGCGGCGCTGTATCTGCTCGCA
>JAGQHR010000887.1 GCA_020431745.1 Candidatus Eiseniibacteriota bacterium | reverse complement strand
AACGGACGACTGCTTGGCCCCGGGTCGCTCCGGATCGTTGGCCGCGTAGTGGCAGTCGACGCATTGGAGCAGACGTTGCGCGTGCACGCCCCAGGAATAGTCGCGGTCATCCTTTCCCTCCACGTTCAGGAAGCTCTCCGACAGATCCTGCCCCGAGAAGATCTCCCCGGTCAGGAGGGTCAGGTCCGCGACGTCGATTCCGGCTTCCGGCAGAGTCAGCGGATCCGTCCCACCGTGGGAGAGGCCGTGGCAGAGTGCGCAGTTGTCGTTACGCGGGGCCCCGATCGTGATCGCCTCCCGGACGAGGCTTCCATCGGACGTGTACGCCGAGTCCCGGTCGGGCAGGTGCCCACCCTCGAAGTGACATTGGATGCAGTCGGCCCCACGGTCCCGATGGGTGTCGTGTCCACGGATGAACGCGATATCGTGACAGGCGCCGCAGGTCCGTGTCGCCGAAGCCGCATCCCCGGTGATGCGTGCGACCCCGCCTTGCGCATCGAGGATCGGAAACGCGGGATGGATCGGATTGGGTGTATCGGCGGCGACCGCCCCGGTCGCGAGGACCGGGAGGACGAACGCCCGGACGACGAGGGCACGCCAGGGATGGAGCTTCATCGCCGACCTCCTACTCGGATGGGATCGCCGGGATATCCCAATGCGGTCCAGTCCAACCTGCCCTCGGCGCCGTGACATCCGGTGCAGTCGAGAGCGTCTTCCTTGGGAGTGACCATGTGCGAGATTGGCCAGAACATCTCGGTCACGGCCCAACCGTACTGTCCGCTGTAGGACACCGCGCTCGCTTCCGCGCCCCGTCGCAGGGCTTGGTCCCAGTCGAAGTCATGCCAGAACCCGCCCTCGCCCGCAGTCAACGGTGGGAGGAGTGTGAGCAGCTGCGTGTCGTAGGGCTGCCGGGCGCGATGCACCTTGAACGGGGTGATCTTCGCGGTCGGATCGTGGATGTCCCCGAGGGGCCGGTTGATCGGGGTGATGCCGTCGGGGTCGATCGTGTCGCCCAGCAGGTAGCGGTCCATCGTCTCGTTGAACCAGCGGTACTCGGGGACGACGTCGTGCTCGTACACGAACTCGCCTTTGATCTTGAGATACTCGTGCGGATCTTCCGGCCGGGTCGGATCTCCCGCCTTGCTCCAATCCCAATAGCTCTTGGACGGCAGCTTGCGCGAGAACGTGGGGATGTGACACGCCTCGCAGGCGACCGCGGAGAGATGCGCGTTGAGGCGTGGATCGGCGTGCGGTGGTTGCCGGTGGCAGTCGGTGCAGTGGATCCCGTTCGCGTTCTCGACGCTGACCGAGAAGGCACGGCCGCGGATCTCATGATGCTCCGTCCGGTGGCAGTCGATGCAGAGGAATCCGTCGCGCCCCATGTGCAGGTCGTCGTGGGCGGACGGGTTCTCCAGGCTGCTGTCGAGATCGCCGTGCTTGACCGCCTGACCGCCGCCGCCATAGGCATGGCAGACGGTGCAGTTTTCGCGTTGCGGGACTCCCACCGACTGGGCGGCGGCGAGGAGATCGACCTCCGGGGCCGGCATGCCCGCGCTTCCCTTGAGATAGGTGCCGCTGTGGTCGTGGCAAACCAGGCAATCGACCTTGGTCTCATCCGTGAAGTCGAAGCGGTCGTCCTGCCAGCCGTAGCCGACGTGGCACTTGGTGCAGGAAGCGAAGTTCCCCGTGATGCTGATGCAAAAGTTGTTGAGGAGGTTCTTCTTTCCGATCCGCTGCGGTTCCGGATGACCGGGGATGCGAACTTCCTCCCCCAGCCATTGCCAGTGCGACGTACCCATGACCTCCGTCGCGGCCTCGGGATGGCACTCGAGGCAGGCGGTCGTGACGGCGTCCGGCGAAGAGAACGGTGCGTTGAAGAACGGAGTGTGATCGAGATGGGTTCGGGTAGGTGCTCGGAAGTCGATCTCGGCGCGCTGCGGGCGTCCGGCGCCGACCGATTGCGTCCCCACCACGATCGCGGTGGCCGCTCCGAGCAGCACGACGGCGAGGAGCCGGTTCCGAGTGCGAGTACCGCGCTCGGACGGATCCGGCGC
>JAGQHR010000088.1 GCA_020431745.1 Candidatus Eiseniibacteriota bacterium | reverse complement strand
ACGTCAACCGTCTCGCGCCGTTCCTCGATGCACGCTGGATCGGCACCCCGGAGACCCTCGCGCTCTACTCCAAGCTGCGGGAAGCCGACGATCGTTCCGTGCCCGACGTGTGGAAGGAAGCGTGCGACGCGCGCGGCTTCGAGGTCGCGGTGCTCGACTTCTACGAAATGCCGTCGCTCCTGCGCCTGCTCTGGGTGGAACCGGACTGGGCACCGGTCTTCGTCGACGCGGGCGCCATCGTCTTCGTGAAGCGACGCGGACCGAATGCCGCCCTCGCCCGAACGCTGGAACGCGCCCTTCGCGCCGAAATCGTCACAGCGCCCACCGGAATCGAGGATCGGTTGGGGAACGCGGTCCTGCGCTTTCTCGACTCCCCGCAGCCACCGATCTGGCGCCGGCTGCGCTTTCCCTACGATGCGTTCTATCGCGCGAACTTCGCGCTCCAGGTACGCGAGCGGGCGGGCGCCCGCAAGGCCTACCTCGATCTGTTCGAGACGGAAGAGGGCTCGCTGTGGGCGAGCACGCACCGTCTCGACATCTTCGGCAACCTGGTCTGGTGTCTGCCGCCCGAAGAAAGCGCGGCGGGACGCGCCCTCTGCGAAGCCCTCGACGACGAGAGCTGGGTCCCCCCGGCGCAGCGGTTGAACCTCCTCTTCCGGGACGTCAACGCGCGGATCACGGCGGATTCGTCCGATCCACAGATCGAGACGATCGCGCGCCGGATCACGAAGCACCCGGAAGCGACTCCGGAGCAGAAACAGTGGGCCTGGGCCCAAGTCGCGCAAGCCAAGGAGCGCGCGGCCGATTGGGACGGTGTCGTGGAAGCCTTGCGGAACGCCAACGCGGCGGTGGCGACGACTCCGGAGATGTGGCGATCCCTGGGCCTCGTGCTCGACTTGCGACTCGGACGCTCGGGCGAAGCGATTGCCGCCTACCGCAAGTTCCAGGAGCTGGGAGGAGTCGATTCGCTGGTCACCGGCCGGCTGACCGAGCTCGCTCCCTGATCCGCGAGCCGGTTGAGCGCATCCTCCGCTTCCCGATCAGCGCGCCGGATCTTGGAACCGGGACTTGACCCGCCCCCAGCTCATCTCCTCCACCGGAACGACCGCGTTGTCGTCCCACTGCAGGCCGATCGAGCTCCAGAGCAGGACGCGGCGGCTCCCACACGCGACGACGTCGTTCCCGGAGAAAGCGACGGAATAGAGGTCGTACCGTCCGGTCTCGGGATCGGTCGGAGTCTGGGCCAGGACCCAGTTCGCGAAGTTCATCGACGACACGTAGATCTCCCCTCGGTCGCCCACCACGACGGTCGCACCGCCGATCTGGGTCGCTCCGCGGAGTGCACCTTCGATCGTCAGGCCGGGATCGATCTGCGTCCAGGTCACGCCGTCGCCGGCCGCGCTCCAGAGGGCCCCGCCGACGCCGGCGGCGAGGAATCGTCCCGTCGTGAGATCGGCCGTGACGGCCAGGAGGTCCCGCGACTCCCCGATCGACACGATCTGCCACTCGTTGCCGTTGATTCCTCCCCGGAGGATCGTCCCCCCGTCCCCCACGGCCACCGTCGAGGTCGTTCCGTTCGTCGCGACGGCGCGCAGCGTTTGCGACGTCGGGCTCGACACGTCCACCCAGCTTCCGGCCGTCTGATCGGAAGCGCGCACGATGGTCCCGCCGCTGCCCACGGCGAGGAGCTGCGACCCGATCTGCGTCAGCCCGTAGAGCGGCGCCGACGCCGCCCCGGAACGACGGACGAAGGCGGCCCCGGCGGAGGTGGCCGAACGCCAGGCGCTCCCGTCCTCGGCCACCGCGACGAAGAACCCGTCGCGGGCCGCGATGACGTCGTTGTAGATCAGCGACTCGTCGATTCCCGAGGCCGGGGCCCAGTTGCGATGGGTGGACGTGGAAAAGAGGATCGTGCCGTCACCGACGGTGACGCCGGCCAGGTTGGTGGCGGCGATCCCGAGCAGCACGGGACGCGCCCACGCGGGACCGGTCAGGAGCAGCCCGGCCGCCAGGCCCAGGACCATGCTCTTCCATCGGATCATCTTCGAACCTCCCCGTCCTCTTGCCATCGACTCCGCCACCCGAACGATCAGAGATCGCGCGGCGTTCCGACCCCGTCGGGCAGTACCAGCTTGACGGACCGCACTCCCAGCTCATAGGCATCGACGATCTCGATCTGCACGCCCGCGATCTCGCAGAACTCACCCGTGCGCGGAATCCGACCGTAGTGCTTGAGCAGAAGCCCCGCCATCGTATCGAATCGCCCCTTCGGCAGATCGAGACCCAGCTCGTCGTTCAAATCGTCGATGTCGGTCAGTGCGTCCACCACATAGGTGCGCGGCGCCACCTCCCGGATCTTCCGTCCTCCGACCTCGTGCTCCTCCGCCATTTCGCCGACGATCTCTTCGAGGATATCCTCCAGAGCCACGATCCCGACACAGGATCCGAACTCCGACACCACGACCGCCATCGACTGGTGCTCCCGCTGCATCTCCACCATCAGCCGGTCGATCCGTTTGGTCTCGGGGACATACTTCGCGGGACGGACGTACGGCGCAAGCAGGTCCTTGGGTTCGGGATCGAAGAGCAGGTCGTACACGTTGACCACCCCCACGATCTTGTCGGTCCGACGCTCGTAGACCGGAATCCGCGTGAAGCCGCTGCGTTTGGCCAGCGCCCGCAGCATCCCGACCGAGCTGGCCCGATCGATCGACGACACCTCCGGCATCGGCACCATGACCTCGCGCACCGTGGTCTCGCTGAAGCCCAGGAGCGAGCGGAGCATCATCTTCTCTTTTCGGCCGTGCCCGGTATCCCCCTTGACGTCCCGGACCAAGAGCTTGAGTTCCTCACGGGTTACGAGCGGCCGTTGGGGCGCCCGTCGCAGAAAACGGAGCAGGAACCGCAGATAGAATCGGACCACCGCCGTCACGGGCAGAAAGATCTGCTCGGTGGCGAGGATGGGGCGCGCCGTCATGATCACGAAGCGCTCCGCGTGCAGCTTGGCCCAGACCTTGGGCACGAGCTCCGCGAAGACGAGGATCACCAGGGTCATCCCGAGGGAGGAAAGCAACGTCGCCTTCCAACCGACCCCGAGCCAACCCTCGATCAGGCTGGTCGCGAACGCGGCGGCCGCCAGGTTGGACACGTTGAGCCCCACGAGCGTGGTCGCGAGCACCTGCTCCTGCTCCCGCAACACGTCCAACGCGAGCCCGGCCCCGGCGCTGCCCCGTTTGGACTGCTGCCGGAGCTTGAGCCGGTTCGCGGAGATGATGGAGATCTCCACGGCGGAGAAGTAGGCCGAGCCGGCCAGGCCCAACACGACGAGGGCCAGATGGAGCACGAGCGTCTCCATCAGTCTTCTCCGCGCCCCTGCGTCTTCGACGGCCGATCGCCGCGGCGATCGAGGTCCGGCTCGTCTTCCATGCCTTCCGCGAGGGGGCGCTCCCCATCGCGGTGCGCGGGACCCAGCTCGAGCAACGCGTGGAGGATCCGGTGCCGGGAGGCCTCGGTGACCCGGAAGGTGATCCCGTTCCACCGGATCTCCTCCCCCTTGCGCGGGATCCCGCCGAAGAGGCCGCTGAGGAATCCGTTGAGGGTAACCGCCTCGTCCTCGGGGAGGTGCAGGCCCAGAGCTTCGTTCAGCTCCTCGAGATTGAGCTGTCCGGAGACGACGTAGAGCCCCGGCTCGATCCGTCGCAGAGGAACCTCGCGCGGCTCGAACTCGTCGTAGATCTCCCCCACCAGCTCTTCCAGCAGATCCTCGCGCGTGAGCAGGCCGACCGTCTCGCCGTACTCGTTGACGACCACGGTGACCGGCGCCCGCTGCTTTTGGGTCTCGTAGAAGATCACCGAGACGAACGCGCGGTCCGGAAAAAACGAGACCGGACGGATCAGCTCGGCGAGCTTCGTCTCGGGATGGAGCAGGAAATCCCGGCTCGGCAGGTATCCGATGATTTGGTCGATCGTGCTCTCGTAGATCGGGATCCGCGAGTGCTTCGACTCGATGATGAGCGCCTCCAGCTCGGCCCGATCCATCTCCAGCGGCGCCGCGATCATGTCGATCCGCGGGGTCATCACCTCCTCCGCCCGCGTGGACGCGAACTCCAGGATGTTCTGGGCGAGACGGCTCTCCTGCGCCGTCATGACCCCCTCACGGTCGGCACCCTCCAGCAGGGACCCGAGCTCGCCGCGCGAGAGGAACGGGCTGGGGGTGAGGGTGTGCCCGGTGACGCCGAAGAGCCGGAGGATCCCGTCGCTCATCATCGAGACCGCCCCGATCAGGGGTCCGAGCAGAATCTGCACCAGGCGGAGAATCCCCACGTTGGCCCGGCTCACCGACTCCGGGAAGTTGACGGCGAGGGTCTTGGGGGTGACCTCTCCCACGAGCAGGACCGCCACGGTCGTGACGAGGATCGCGACCTCGATCCCGCGGTCCCCGAGCCACCGGGTGAAGAGGCTGGTCGCGAGCACCGACATCGCGACGTTGACGAGGGTGTTGCCGATCAGGACCGAGGTCAGGAAATAGCTGGGCGTCGCGAGCACTTTGAGGATCTGCTCGGAAGTGCGCCGGCCATCCCGCTCCAGACGGCGCAGGTGCACCCGATGGAGCGAGAAGAACGCCGCCTCGGTCGCGGAGAAGAACGCCGAGAACAGCAGGAGTAGGACGAGCAACGCGACTCGGGCTGGCAACATAGTTCGGTGGTCAGCTTCTCCCAGAAACCCAATCTAGGCAACCCATTGGAACGCCGGGGGCCATACTCGGTCCGCCCCCGGACTTCCCAACGGTCGGCGGGGAGGCCGTCCGCTCCCTGCCTCCGGCGGCCGGACGGGCCCCGGTCCACCCCCGATCTGCTCCCCCCCATGGGGTTATCGCCCGGGCGCGGCTTGTGAGTGAGTTTAGGACCTGATAGTTTTCTGGGGTTCCGGCGCTTTTCCGGCGCCCTCCCTCCCTGCGTGCCGGCGGGAGGAGGACAGACCACCCAACCGGCTCCGACAGCGGGGACCGGAGCAGATCGAGGTTCAGCGGATGTTCGACGAATTGAGGCGTAGCTCCAAGATTTTCATGTGGTTCATGGTGGTCGCGTTCGTCGGCCTCATCTTCCTGGCCTGGGGCGCCGACTTCCAGGTCGGCAAGAAGGGCGGCCCCACCCGGACCGGGGAGATCGGTCGGGTCAACGGCGAGTCGATCTCTGCCCAGCAATACCAGCAGGTCGTCGACAACTCGCTCGCGAGCTTCGAACAGGCCGGGCAGCCGGTCTCGGAGCAGACCGCGGCGATGGTGCGCACGCAGGCCTGGGAGAACCTCGTCCAGCAGACTCTCCTCCGCCAACAGGCCGACAAGATGGGCATCAGCATCAGTGATCGCGAAGTCGCGGACGCGGTGCTGAACCAGCCGCTGCCGGAGTTCCGCCAGCACCCGGCCTTCCAGACGAACGGGCAGTTCGATCTCTCGAAGTATCAGGCGACCCTCCGTTCCCCCAGCTTCGACACGCGCTCGCTCGAGGCGCAGTATCGCTACACCCTCCCGTTGCAGAAGCTGCAGCAACGCGTGATCGGCACGGTGGTGGTCTCCGACGACGACGTCTGGGAGGACTACCGGATGCGCAACGACAAGATGAAGGTCGAGTACCTGCTGGTGAACTCCGGCAACTACCAGATCGATGCCGCCGGAATTCCCGACGATCGACTGCAGAGCTACTACCAGGAGCATCGGCAGAGCTACGAGCTGCCGCCGCAGGCCATGGTTCAGTACGTGCTCTTTCCGAAGAAGTACACCGCGGACGACTCGCTCGCGACCTACGACCTCATGAGCTCCCTGCGCGAGGATGCCCTGGCGGGAGACGATTTCCTCTCGCAGATCACCGACATGTCCGAGGCCCCGGCCACGCAGCGCGGCGGCGAGAACGCCGCCTGGATCTCCGTCAACTCGCTCAGCCCGGCGCTGCGCCAGGTCGTGCCGAACCTCGAGCCGGGCACGCTCAGCGACGTCATCGTCGAACCGCGCGGCTTCCATCTCGTGCGCGTGGAGGAGAAGAAGGTGGACGAGGCCGCCGGCGGCGACGTCCAGGTCCGGCTCGCCGACCTCTTCATGTCGCTGAAGCCGTCGAGCGGAACGCTCACCGAAGTGGCGAACCGGGCCCGGACCTTCCGTGAGGACGTCGGCGGAGGCGATCTCGCGACGGCGGCCGAGCAGAACGACGTGGTGGTCAAGGAGACGCAGCCGTTCCAGGAGCAGGGGCTCATCTCCGGGCTGGGGCTCGCCGCCGAAGTGCAGGAGTTCGCCTTCTCCCACCCGGTGGGCGCGGTTTCTCCTCCCATCGAGCGGGGTGACTCCTGGGTCATCGCGCGGGTCAAGGAGCGGCGCGATCGCCGAATTCCGGACTTCGCCGAAGTGCAGGCTCGCGTACGGAACGAGGTCGCGGACGCGGATCGCCGGGCGCTCGCCCAGGCCGAGGCCGCAAAGCTCCTCGCCCGCCTCCGGGGCGGAGAGTCGATGGAGGCGGTCGCCGCGAGCGATCCCGCCGTTCAGCACAAGACGATCGACGAGCTCACCCGCACCGGCACCCGCGATTTCGGGAGCGATCCGGACGTGGTGGGACCGATCTTCGCCCACGACGTCGGGCTCATCGACCAGCCGTTGGTGGGCCGGACCGGCGCCTACCTCGTGGACGTGCTGGAGAAGAAGCCGGCGGATCGCGCGACGTTCGACGCCCAAAAGGCGCAGCTGCGTGAGGGCATCCGGCAGCAGCGGGAAAACCAGTTGTTCGCGGCCTGGATCGAGAACCTGCGCGATCGGGCGGATATCACCGACTTCCGTTCCGGAGCGTTCTGATCGAGTCGATCGGGGTGAGCGCCCGCTCGCCCCGATTCCGGAACCCGTCCGCGGAAGGATCGCGGCCTGAGCTTCTTTCGTCAGAGCGTGACGACGTTCCTCTCCAGGATCCTCATCACGCTCATCAACATCCCGATCTCCATCCTGATCGCCCACCGTCTCGGCACGGAGGGGCAAGGCGCCTACTCCGCGATGCTCGCCCTCACCAGCTTGTGGGCCGGATCGTGCCTTCTGGGACTGGATACCGCCCACACCTACATGCTCGCGGGCCGGCGCTTCTCCCGCAGCGCGATCATCAGTCACGGGATCTTCTGGTCGCTCGTCCTGAGCGCGGTGGCGACGCCTCTCTACTGGCTCCTGGCCCCCCTGGTGCGCCCGGCGGACCAGCCGGGGCTCCTTCCCTCGGTGCTGATGATCTCCGCGCTCGCGATCCCGCTCACGATCGGCCGCTACTTCGTCCTCGCCGTCTTTCTGGGCGAAGGGCAGGTCGACCGGTTCAATCTGCTCAACGTGCTTTCGAACCTCGTGTTGTTGGCCGCACTCCTCCTCGTGCTCGTGGCGCTGCCCGGCACGGTGGTGGAGGCGGCCTGGTCCTATCTCGCCAGCCTCGCGGTCTTCATCGGCCTGGGGACCTGGTGGATCTTCTCGCGTGAGAGCACCGACCGTTTCCGGTGGACGTTGGATCGCCGGCTCCTCCGACAGAGCCTGAGCTACGGCCTCAAGGGACATCTCGGAAACCTCGTCGTCCAGATGACCTACCGGCAGGATCAGATCCTCGTCACCCGCATGCTGGGCCTGGATCAGCAGGGACTCTATTCGGTGGCCGTGATGCTGGCCGAGAAGCTCTCGCACATCTCCGCGTCGGTGCAGCTCGTGCTCTTTCCGCGCGTCTCCGGCCTTTCGCACGAGCAGGCGAACGCGCTGACGCCGCGCGTCTGCCGGCTCACCCTCCTGGTGGTGATCGTCGCGGCGGGAGCGCTCTTCGTGCTCGCTGACTGGGTCCTGAAGCTCCTCTATCCTCCGGAGTTCGCGGGCGCGCTGCCGTCGCTGCGCATCCTCCTTCCCGGCGTGGCCGCGCTCAGCGTCGGCAAGATCCTCTCGGGCGATCTCTCGGGACGGAACCGGCGGGTCGCGCCGACCCTCGCGCTCACCGCGGCCTTCCTGGTCAATCTCGCGCTCAACCTGCTGTGGATTCCCCGCTACGGGATCGTGGGTGCGGCCTGGGCCTCCAACGTCGCCTACGTGCTCCAGACCTGCGCGCTGATGGGGATCTTCTGGAAGGCCAGCGGCGTCGGCCCGCTCGCCGTGATCATTCCGCGGCCGAGCGACTTCGCGCGGCTCCGTCGGTTCCGCGACCGATGAGAATCCGATCCCGGCACGCGCACCGAGGCGCCTCTCGACCTTGCCGGGTGCCCCCGCCGGCCCCTAGACTGGCCGTCCTGCCATGAAGAGCACCATCCCAGAGAACGCGTTCCAGGAGCGACCCGACGTTGCGGGGCGGCTGCGAATCCTCGCCGTCTACGGACAGACCGTGCTCTGGTCGATGGGAGAAGGCAAGGGCGCCGTCTCCTTCACCCGGACTCTGGAATCGCTCGCGACGCGCGGGCACGAGGTTCGCGTCTCCCTTCCCGCGGCCCCGCAAGACGAACCGGGGATCGTTCCGTATCGCGGATTCTTCCTGCATCACGCGAGCGCAGCGGAGTCGTTCATTCCCCGCGCGCGCCTCCCGCTTCCCCACCGGCTCTGGGAACGCGCCCGGCTGTGGATGCGCTATCAGGAGTGGGCCGTCGCCCGGGCGCTGGAAGTCGCGGACGCGATGCCGCCCGATCTCGTGCTCGGGCTGGGGGCGTTCGAAGCCTCGGCAGCGCACCGGGTGGGATCCATTCTGGGTGTTCCGAATGCGACCCGCCTCTTCGGAGCGTGGACTCCCTACCGCGATCGGTGGCGGCAGATCGCGAACTTCCCCGAACGCGCCGCGATCCAGGC
>JAGQHR010000886.1 GCA_020431745.1 Candidatus Eiseniibacteriota bacterium | reverse complement strand
AGTTCGACTTCCGCCAGCCCCCGCGCTCGGGCGACGACGTCGCCGATCTGCGCGCGGTCTCCAAGGCGTTCGGATCGCGCACCATCTACCACGAGTTCGACTTCGCGATCCGCCGCGGCGAACGCTGGTGTGTGATGGGCCGCAACGGTGCCGGCAAGTCGACGCTTCTCAAGATGGTCTCGGGCGCGCTCCGGCCCGACTCCGGCACGGTCAAGCTGGGAGCGAGCCTCCAGTTGGGCTACTTCTCCCAGCAGGCACTGGATCTGCTCGACCCGGAGCTCGACGTTCTCGGGCAGCTCCAGCACGACTTCCCGCAGGAGTCACAGGGACGCCTCCGCACGCTGCTCGGCGCCTTCCACTTCTCGGGGTCGGATGCCGACAAGCCGATCCGTGTGCTCTCCGGAGGGGAAAAGTCCCGCCTGGTGCTCGCGCGGATGCTGATGGATCCCCCGAACTTCCTGGTCCTGGACGAGCCCACGAACCACCTGGATCTGGAAACGAAGGAGATGCTCGTCTCCGCGCTGCGCGACTTCGAGGGAACGATGCTGTTCGTCTCGCACGATCGGACGTTCTTGAAGGGGTTGTCCAATCGTGTTCTGGAGCTGGAGTACGGAGAGGACGGCGAGCGACGCCCCCACTTCTATCCGGGGACCTACCAGGAATACGTCGCCAAGACCGGACAGGAGGCGCCCGGCGTCCACGCCTGACCGGTCAGGCAGCGCGCGCGACCAGGCGTCGGCAGACGGCGACCAGCTCTTCGGTGCGGTAGGGCTTGGTCAGATAAGCCTGGCAACCCACGGCCAGGCACTTCGAGCGTTCGTCTTCCATCACCTGTGCCGTGAGCGCGACGATCGGAACGCGGTCGCCCCGCTCGCGGATGACACGCGCCGCCTCGTATCCGTCCATCTCCGGCATCTGCATGTCCATGAGGATGAGATCGAAGCTCTCCCGTGCGGACCGCTCGACGGCTTCGCGGCCATTGCTCGCGAGGACGACCTCGAAACCTTCCCACTCCAGCGTCTCGCTGGCGATGAGTTGGTTCATCTCGTTGTCCTCGGCGAGGAGGATGCGGACGGGAAGTGAACCGTGGAAGTCGAACACATCGGCTACCGGTGACTCCTCCGGTCGCTGCGCGTCGGTTTCCTGCACGTCGGTTCCCGACGCTTCCGTTCCCCGCGAGGGCTCCGCCAACCCCGTACCCTCCGCGAGCTCGGCCCGAATCTCACAGCGGAGGAGGCTTCCCCGCTCGGGGCGTAATCGGGCGACGATCGTGCCCCCCAAGGCTTGCGCGAGCTTGCGGCTGATCGCGAGTCCCAGTCCCGATCCGCCGAACTTCCGAGTCACGGAGCCGTCGGCTTGGACAAACGGCTCGAAGATCGTCTCCAGCTTGTCGGCCGGGATTCCGATGCCGGTGTCCTCCACCTCGAAGACCAGGTTGGCCCATCCCTCATCGCTCGGTCGACTCGAGATTCGGAGCGTGACCGAGCCATCGTCGGTGAACTTGACGGCGTTGCCGACCAGGTTGGTGAGGATCTGCTGCAACCGGATCTGGTCGGTCCGAATGAACCAAGGGACCACCGGATCGATGACCAGGTCGAGGTCGATCGCTTTCTCGTGGGCCCGAGCTTCGAAGACGTCGACGACTCGGGAGGCGACCACGGGCAGGGCACAAGTCTCCAGCTGCAGGTCGGTGAATCCGGCCTCGATCCGTGAAAGATCGAGGAGATCATTGAGCAGTGCCAGGAGATACTTTCCACTGGTCTCGATCGTCGAGACCCAGCGCGGAAAGTCGTCGGTACGCCCGGCGGCGGCCATCGATTTGAGGAGCTGGGCCGCCCCGAGGATTCCGTTGAGCGGCGTGCGGATCTCGTGACTCATGTTCGCCAGGAACTGGCTCTTCATCTGATTCGCGCGATCAGCGTCGACTCGGGCCGCCTCCAGCTGCTCGACCAGGATCGCGGAGTGAACGATCGCTTCGGCCTGCGCCCGTTCGATTTCATCCGTCCTTGTTCCGAGCGCTTCGAGCGTGGCGCGATGACTTTCGAGAAGACCGGA
>JAGQHR010000885.1 GCA_020431745.1 Candidatus Eiseniibacteriota bacterium | reverse complement strand
CGCGGCGAACTCGCGGCCGGAACCGACCGTCCGGTTTACGCTCCGGGCCAGCTCGTGCGGGTGACGTTGTCCGGCGGCACCAAGCCGGGTTGGATCCGAGGCATTCTATACGATGACGAGGCGAACGAGCTGGATCGTGCGACGGGACCGACCGGCACGGGCGATGACGGATCGGCGGCCGACTCGGTCGGGTTTCCCGTCACGCTTTCGGCGCCCGCCCCGGCGGAGCCCGGGAGCCACACCTGGCGCGCCGCCTACTACGGCGTCTTCCAGCTGATCGATCTCACCCATGACGAGGAGTGGACTCCGGTGACCGTCGTCGTCGACGCCTCCTCCTATTCCTGGGGCCGGGTGAAGGACCGGTTCCGGGACGAGGGATTCTCCGGACCCGTCTCGCCCGGTCCGGGGCGGTAGGGGGGAGAGTCGAGGACCTGCGCACGTACCTGCCCTCCCACAACCGAGCTCGCATGTGGAGCATCAGACTGTGGTATCGTCCGCGATCGGTCAGGCCCGGTCCTTCGACCCGGCCTCACGGTTCGAAAGATGCCGGCGGATCGGCCGGAAAACGCCGAACGTGGCAAGGGCGCAAGGCAGAAGGAAGACGTCGGACGGGCGTGGCCCCGCCGGCGAACCAGGAAAACGAGGAGAAGATGGCAGCGTATACCTGTGAGAAGTGTGGAATGTCGGTCGGGACCATGACCTGTGGCAAGTGTGGCAAGGAGCTGGTGCACGACACCCTGACCAAGGACGACGGCAGCAACGTCCACATCTCCAAGTGCCCCGACGGCCACGGCAAGGTGAAGTCGCCGATGTGCTGCGGCCAGGACATGTCCTGCAAGATCTGATTTCGACTTCGTGGGGGCGCCCTCGGGGGCGCTCCCACTTCCTTTTCTTTTCTCCGCCCTGGCCCCCCTGTTACTCGCGTTCCCTCTCTTCGGATTCCCCAGCCACCGCGGGACAGCCACCGAATGGCGACCGTTTTGACCGGGTGAGGATCGTCCCCTATATTGATCGAGCTTGCATGGTGAGTGCGTGGGCTTCTCCACCACCGGCGGCGCAGCGCCGATCGCTGCGCGGTCCTTGCGGGCGGGTCCGGCCGGAACCAGGAGGATGCCATGGTTGGATCGACCGGGGGCGGCTCCGCGGAGCTGCTGCGGAACTTCATTGGCGGACGGTGGGTCGACTCCCGCGCACAGGAATCACTGCCGGTCCACAATCCGGCGCGCGGAGTCGTGATCGCGCGGACGCCTCTGTCGACCGGCGAAGACGTCGATGATGCCGTCAAGGCCGCGACGGCGGCGTTCCCCGGGTGGAGCGAGACGCCCCCCGTGGTCCGGGCGCGCGCTCTCTTCCGCTTCCAGCAGCTCCTGGAGGCCAACTTCGAAGAGCTCGCCCGCATCGTCACCACCGAACACGGCAAGACCCTCGATGAGTCACGGGGGAGCGTGCGTCGCGGCATCGAATGCGTCGAGGTCGCCTGTGGCGGTCCATCCCTCCTGATGGGGAGCGCGCTGGAAAACGTCGCGGCCGGCATCGACTGCGTCGCGATGCGGCAACCGATCGGCGTCTGCGCCGCGATCGCCCCGTTCAACTTTCCGGCCATGGTGCCCCTGTGGTTCCTTCCGTTCGCGATCGCCTCGGGCAACACGATCGTGGTCAAACCGTCCGAGCAGGTGCCGCTCTCGCAGCGGAAGATGTTCGAGCTGCTCTCGCAGTGCGACCTTCCCCCCGGAGTCATCAATCTCGTGCACGGGGGCCGCACGGTCGTGGAGACGCTCTGCGATCACCCG
This sequence comes from Candidatus Eiseniibacteriota bacterium, assembly GCA_020431745.1. Lineage (GTDB taxonomy): Bacteria > Eisenbacteria > RBG-16-71-46 > CAIMUX01 > CAIMUX01 > JAGQHR01. The sequence continues at coordinate 267 of JAGQHR010000885.1, read as the reverse complement.
GGGATTCGTGCGCTGTCCTTCGTCGGGTCGACGGCCGTCGCGCGCCAGGTCTGGAAGCGGGCGACCGCCGCAGGCAAGCGGACCCAAGCTTTGGGCGGCGCCAAGAACTTCGTGATCATGATGCCCGATGCCGATCTGGAGCACGCCATCCCCACCGTCGCGGAATCCTTTTATGGATGTGCCGGGGAGCGCTGCCTCGCCGGCAGCATCCTGGTGCCGGTCGGGAATGCCCACACGAATGTCCGGGATCGGATGGTGGCGGCCGCG
>JAGQHR010000884.1 GCA_020431745.1 Candidatus Eiseniibacteriota bacterium | reverse complement strand
CGATCCCAGCAGGCCCAGAATTCGGAACGCAAAATCCGGTCTTTGTGGTGCCTCCCAGAGGAATCGCCGATTCGGGAGCATGTGAGACAATATCGGAAGACAAATGCCGATTGACGGGTTGCCTCGGGAGGAGTACACCCTAGGCGCGCTCCGAGCGATGGAGCGTCGGCACAAGGAGTTGCGCGGACGTCGCAAAATCGTCCGCGAGCTGGGCACGAGGGTTGAAGTGGGAAGATCGTGCCGCCTCCGGCAGCGGGTGGCACCCCGTCGAACGACCGGCTCTTTCCAGCCAGGAAGTCCGGGAGGGGAGAGGAATGACGCGCGGCCGCTGTCGCATCTGGCCGCTCGAACAAGGATTGGAGCCATGAAAGCTATGACCAGGTCCCTCACGCTGTGTGCTTTGTCGGTCGGCATCGTGCTGTTCGGGGCGGGCTGCCAGAAGCCGCCGACGGAAGATATCGACGCCGCCAAGACGGCGTTGGAGCAGGCCAAGAACTCGGAGGCGCGGGAATACGCACCCGACGCTCTGGAGCGCGTCAACAAGCAGTACGCGGCCTTGGAGCAGGAACTGAAGACCCAGGAAGAGAAGATGGCCTTCCGCCGGAAGTACGATCAGGCCAAGACCCTCGCCGCTTCCGTCCAGACTCAGGCCCAGGCGGCGCAGGCCGAAGGGACGAAGGCCAAGGACGCGATGCGCGTCCAGGTCGAGACCGCGCTTCGGGATGCGAACATGAAGCTCGAGCAGGTGAAGGCCGCGCTCGCGGCGGCTCCGACCGGCAAGGGGACGGCGGCCGACCTCAAGATGATGCAGCAGGACGTGGCGGACATGGAGACCAACCTCGCCTCCGTCCAACAGCTCTATGATCAGGGTCAGTACCGTCCGGCCATGAACAAGGTGCAGTCCCTCATGGCGTCGATGAACGACACGCAGAACGCGATCGAGATGGCCACGACGATGCAGGCGAAGGCGCGGACCGGGCACTAGTCCTCGCGCTCGATCGAATCGAGTCCGGCCGGGCGGCATGATGCCCGGCCGGAGCGCGGAGCAAGGACGCACCGGGTGGCGATCGAACGAACCTCGGAGTATTGTCGGGAATCGATGAGTCTACGTTCTTCGATCGGTCCGAATCCGGATGAGGAGCCGGTGTTCCGCGCGCGCAGGCAGACGCGGCTCTGGCCGAAAGTTCTAGCCGTCGCGGTTCCTCTGCTGTTGCTCGGAGCCGGTGTCTGGATCGTCCTGTCGGATCGCGGGGGGCGCGGCACGCCGCCGCGCCACAGCGCCGATGCGGCCGTCCTCGCCTTCCAATCGGCCCAGGATCGCGGAGCGGAGCAATGGGCTCGGACCGAGCTCGCAGATGCGGACCTCCATCTCACCCGAGCCCGGAGGGAGATGGAGCGCCAGTCCGAACGCTGGCCGTTCTTCCGTGATTTTCGGGAGGCGCGCGCCGAGTTTCGGGTGGCGGATTCCCTCGCTCAGGTTTCGGAGCGGCTCGCCGAGTCCCGTCACGCAGACGCTCGTGAGGACGCGCGCGACCGGCGGGACGTGGTGGAATCGATGCGGCGCGAGGTGCAGACCCTGCGCTATCGGGTGCGCCCGGATCCGGCGGCCGCCCGCGCGCTTCGTCGCGCTACGCAGCTCCTTCGGGATGCCGATGCGGCGCTCGGGCGCGATGAGCTGACGGAGGCCCGGGGATTGACGGACCGCGCCGAGGAGGCCCTCGCGGAGGCCCGCGGATCGGCGCTGACGGCAGCGAGCCGATTCGTCGACTCCGGACAGATCCGGCGCTGGAAGGGCTGGATCGACGAGACGCTCGCGTGGTCCCGCAAGACCGGGGACTACGCGATCGTGGTGTACAAGGAGAAGAACCGCCTGACGCTCTACCGGGCCGGGAAAGAAGTGCAGAGCTTCCACGCGGACATGGGGAGCAACAAGGCGGCCGAGAAAGTGAGAGCGGGGGACGAGGCGACCCCGGAAGGGCGATACAAGATCACCGTGCGAAAAGACGTGGGACACTCGAAATACCATCGCGCGCTCGAGATCGACTATCCGAACGAGGAGGAT
>JAGQHR010000883.1 GCA_020431745.1 Candidatus Eiseniibacteriota bacterium | reverse complement strand
TGGACGATCGGGAATCGAACCGGCACACCCCGGAACGAATCGGCGCGCACACGACGCAGGCGGCTCTGCGCTGGCTGCAGAACGCACCGCACGACCGGCCCTTTCTGTTGTGGGTGCACTACCAGGATCCGCACGGTCCGTACACCCCACCTCGCGAGTACCAGTCCGCATTCCTCGACGAGTCGGCCAAGGGCGATCTCCTGCGCGTGACCGATTCGGTCAAAGGCCAGGGAGGCATTCCGAGCTACCAGATGCTCGAGCATCATCGGGAGCGGGGCTACTACGTGGCCCAATACGATGCCGAGATCCTCTACTACGACCAGTGTCTCCATGATCTCGTCGACGGTTTGCGGAGCGGCGGCTGGTGGGATTCCTCGTTGGTCGTGTGGACCTCGGATCACGGCGAAGGGATGGGGGAGCACGAGTACTACTTCGCGCACGGCGACTATCTCTACCCCAGCCAGCTTCGCGTGCCGCTCGGTCTTTGGGGAAAGGGCGTCGCTCCCGGTGTCGTCGACAGCACGCTGGCGCAGAGCTCCGACATCGTGCCGACCGTGCTCGCGGCGGCCGGGATCGAGCCCAGGATCCCCCTTCCCGGACGGAACCTGCTCGCGCCCGGCGGTGCGCCCAGCGGACCGCACCGGCCGGTGCCGGCGGATGCGATGATCTTTTCGGAGACGCTCGCGAGCGACAACTACAAGGCCGCGCTGACCAGTCCGGCGCTGCAGCTCGTCTACGACCAGTTCAATGCGGACTACCAGCCGTACGATCCGGCCACCGACGTCTTTCTCGATCCGGATTCCCTGTCTGGTTCGATCGATCTGGCCAAGGTCACCGCGCGACTGGAAGAGCTCCGCAACAAGAACGCGTCGCGCAGCAGCGGGCACGGCATGAGCGACCAGGAGGCCGAGCTCATGAAGTCCCTGGGCTACATCAACTAGGCGGCCGCGCCGAGCTCCGCTACGACATCCTCAACAATCCCGTCGAGGAATTCCTCTACGCTGCGCGCCGCACCACGTAGAGACGGCGCGGGACGAACACCTCGGGCTGTTCCTCGGGATCGATCAACTGAACGTGGACGATCTCCAGCCCGGCGGCGCGGATCATGGGATCGAACTCCGCGCGCGTCCAGCAGCGCTCGTGGATGTCCCAGTCGTGACGATCCCAGCGCTCCCCGTCACGATTGAAGAAGTGGAAGCGGGCGAGGCCGTGCAGGGATCCGCGCCGCACCTCGCAGCCGGTCTCGACGGCGACGAAGAGGTTGCGGTCGTGGACCACCGAGGGCGTGGAGAACACTTCCTCGAACGAGTCCTCGTCCAGTAGGTCGAACACGAAGATTCCGCCCGGCAGGAGGGCCCGGTACGCCCCTCGAAGGATGCGGGCCAAATCCTGCGTCCGCGTGACGTGATTCAGGCTGTCGAAAAAGCAGGTAACCATGCCGAAGCGCCGTTCGAGCCGGAGCTGCGTCAGGTCCTGGACCAGGAAGGTCGGAGGCCGATGCAACCGCCCACCTTTGGCGGTCGACTGGCGCGCACGCTCGATCATGGCTGCGGATCGGTCGACTCCCCAAACCTCCCAACGCGAGTGACGCCGTGCCCACCAGTGGGCGAGGGTGCCCGTACCGCAGGCGAGATCGAGCAGTGAACGCTCCGGGGGCGGCCACTCCGCGATCGCCTGGCGCATGCGCAGCGTCATCCCCAGCGAGAAGGGCTTGGCGTACAGGGATTGCCAACGATCGTAGAACGGTGCGAACTGGACGTAGGGATCGCGCGCTCTCCCCATGAAGCTCCTCCTCAGGATGCGGCAGTCGGTTTGCGACGCCAGAACCGACCCGCGCGATGCACCTTACGCACGATCCGGTAGAGAAGGAAGAGGAAGAGGAGGACGAGGATGCCGGCGACGATCGGAACGAGCAGCGCCAGCACCGAGAGCGTCGCGCTGATCCCGTCCTCGATCGTCGAGAGGATCGGGTTGGCCAACCCCGCGGTGGTGGCGGTGGAGCCGAGGCGCGCCTTGGCCCGGCCGATCTGCGTTCCCAGAGAGATGGTGCCGAGGACGAGCGCGA
>JAGQHR010000882.1 GCA_020431745.1 Candidatus Eiseniibacteriota bacterium | reverse complement strand
ACGAGCACACCTCCGACGACTCGGTTGTCGTCTCCGCAGTTCTTGATCACGGTTTCTGGGAACGCGGCGGAGAGAACCGTGGTGCTCGAACAGCGGGGGGTGAAGAATCCGAAGCGCTCCGAGTCTCCCGCCAGTTCGATGTCGTACGTACCGTTGCTCCAACACTCGTTCGCCGAGATCAGATTGTGGTTCGATCCATCGATCGCCAGGATTCCGGTCGTGAGATTGTCGTGGGAACGATTGCCGACCACGACCCAGTGTTCCGCGGGAATGTCCGATCCGACGACGCTGCCGTCCGGGAGCGCGAACGCACCGGCCGGGACGTTGCAGAGAATGAACCCGAGGAACCCGTTGGAGGTCTCATTCCCGGTCGCGAGTCCTCGCGAGCCGCACATCCAGATGTTGAAGAGCGCCTCGCTGACGGTGTTGCCGACGATGCGAGCACGATCTCCGTTGATCACGACGACTCCGTCCGCCTCTGGGATGTCCCCCGTCCGCCAGGCGCCGCTCGCTTCGATCGTGTTCCCCTGCACGACGACCTGGTCCGAGTCCTGGACGAGCACGGTCCACTGATGACGCAGCATCGTGTTGCCGCGAATCGCACAACCTTCCGCGTTCTGCACGAGGATCCCGGTGCCACCGATCTGGGCCACCGGCTGCAGCGTCAGATTCAGGATCCGGACGTCACCCGCGTCCTTGACCCACAGCGCGGGCTCGATCGTCGCCGGAAATCCGGTCGCGGGCGCGGTATCCACGATGAGAACGGCGCCCTCCTGGCCGACGAGGGTCACGGGATGTTCGATCGTGACCGTGCCCGACTCCTGATGATCTCCGCCGGCGAGCACGACGGTGCCATGCGGTCCGGCCGCATCGATCGCGGCGGCCAGAGCATCGACCGATCCGGCCGGCAGCACAATGGGATGGGAGGACGGAACCGGCCCCGAATCTTCCGGTGCGGTCGGCGGCATCGACGATTCTTGGGAACATCCGGCAAGGAGCAACGCCACGGCAGTAGCCCGCACGGCGGGCCGCAAGAACGACTTCGACAGCTTTTTCATGAGCATCCTCTCGGGGTTGCCCCGAAGACGGGGCATCGGTTGTGAACGGCACTGCACGGGAACGCATCCGACTCGACCAACGAGGCTCCTCGACGCTTCCCGAAGCGCACACCGAGACCCTGAGCTCGGCGGGGACCGGCCTCGAGCCGCAGGGTTCTCATTTGTCAACGCGCAGACGTGGCGCAAAACCGGAAGTCAGGCGGGCAAGTTTTTGGGGCGATCCGATCAGGGTGCGGACAGGTGGTCCCATCCCGGAAAAACGCCGTTCTCGATGACATAGCGCGTCGGAGCGGACTCGTCGTTCACCGCGCGCAGAGTGGTGGCAGTGCCGATGAGCCGGATCACATCCGAACCCGATTCGGGCACCCCGTCGTTCGCGGCGTCGAGCGGCCAGAGGCGGATGGTGCCGTCCGCGGACGCCGAAGCGAGCCACCGTCCGAGGGGATCGAACTCCAGATCCCGGATCTCGGCTGTGTGCCCGAGGAAGCGACGGCGGCTGCCGTCCTCCAGAGACACGAGCAGGACCGAGTTGTCGGGCTCGGCCAGCGCGACCAACCCCCGACCGTCGACCGCAAACACGTTCCCCCAGTCGAGCGACGGAATCTGCCGGGCCTCGGACAGATCGAGCTTCGAGATCCAGACGCCGTCGTCGTGATTCCCCCAGCAGAGCCAGCTTCGGTCGCGCAGGATCCAACCCAGCTCGATCCGATCGGACAGCGCCTCGGCCTGTCCCGTCCTTGGATCACGAAGCTCGAAACGAGCGCCGCACTCCATGAAGAGCCGCCCGTCCTCGCTGAATCCATGCGTCGCGACGGACTCGTGGTCGCTCTCAAAGACCGCCGTAGTATCCGCCACGCTATCCCAGACCTTCGTGAAACGCCGCCGACCTGCGACGAGATCCGTCGATCCGGCGACGTAGCGACCCTCGGCATCGCAAACGACTCCGGGGATGCCGCCGAACCACGTGGAGGACTGGTTTCCCTGCAAGTCGATCTTGAAGGTCATGCCTTCGCC
>JAGQHR010000881.1 GCA_020431745.1 Candidatus Eiseniibacteriota bacterium | reverse complement strand
GCCGGAAAGACGAACCAGAGGGCGGTCGTGCGCAGGCTCCAGTGCGGAAGCTCGATCTGTCCGTAGCCGAGCGAGTCCCGGCTCCCGAACTTGATCTTCTTGAACATCGTCACCTTTTCGTGGATCGAGCATTCCCCGAAGGAGAGCTGGGTCTCCCGCCAAAGCATCTCCATCTCCGGATCGCGGGCGTCGATGTAGCTGTCGGTGACCGCCTGCGTGTAGTAGTCGACGTCGGCCTTGTGCAGATACGCGACCCGTTCGGAGAGATCCAACGTGTCGACCAGATAGGTCTCGGCGTCGTGCAGATAGATCGCCTGCGGATGGACCTGGGTGAAGGCGGACGGCTCGTCGATGGTCCCGATGACCCGGTTGGTCTCGGTGGTATCGACGATCGTGTATTCATTCTCCCCCGAGTTCCGGAGCGAGAAGCTCGCCGCCGGATAGTCCTCGCTCGCATAGAACCAGCGTCCCTTGACCTGGCGGACCCAGCGGCGGTCCTGGAGCAGATCCAGGATCGCGGGCGCGTAGTCCCCCCACTCCCCTTCCTCCGGGACCGGGACCGGGATTTCGAACGCGGCGCACCGCAGATGATTGAGCAGGATGTGCGGATTGCCGGGGTCGAGGATCGCGTTCTCGGGGTTGTTGCGGAAGAAGTACTCCGGGTTCTGCATCAGGTACTGATCGACCGGAGCGTTGTGTCCGATGAGGATCGCCACCGACTCGCCCTGACGACGACCGGCCCGGCCCGCCTGCTGCCAGGTCGAGGCGATCGTCCCGGGATATCCCACCAGAAGCGCGGCGTCGAGCGAACCCACGTCAATACCCAGCTCGAGCGCGTTGGTCGAGATCACCCCGCGCAGCTCCCCCGCAAAGAGCGCGGCCTCGATCTGCCGCCGTTCGCTCGCGAGATACCCCGCACGATACGCGCGCAGCTTCGCGGCGAGTCCGCCCCCGGCCTCGCGCAACGCTTCCTGGCAATAGCGCAACAGGACTTCGGTGAGGAGCCGCGCCTTCACGAACGCGATGGTCTGATACCCGTCCTTGATCAGCTCGACCATGAGATCGCGCGCTTCCAGGTTGGAGCTGCGGCGCTCCATCGCGATCTCCCCCATCCGCGGGGGGTTCCAAAAGACGAAGTGCTTGCGGCCGCGCGGCGAGCCGTCGTCGTCGATGACAGTGACGGGCAGGCCCAGGAGGCGCGAGGCCAGCTCGCCCGGATTCGCGATGGTCGCGGAGGCGCAGATGAAGATCGGATCCGCACCGTAGTGGCGGGCGATGCGTCGCAGGCGTCGCAGTACGTTGGCGACGTGCGATCCGAAGATGCCCCGATAGACGTGGATTTCGTCGACCACGACGTACTGGAGACGGCTGAAGAACCCAGACCAGCGCGCATGATGCGGAAGGATCCCCGAGTGCAGCATGTCGGGATTGGTCAGCAGGAGATTCGCTTCGTCCCGCAGTCGGTTCCGCAGGTTGGTGGGCGTGTCCCCGTCGTACGTCCCGGTGCGGGGAGCGCGGGCGTCGTCGGCTTCGTCCTGCAGCCGGCGCAGCACCTTGAGCTGATCCTGGGCCAGTGCCTTGGTCGGAAAGAGCAGCAGCGCACGCGAGGACGGATCCTCTTCCAATGCTTCCAGGAGCGGGATGTGATAACAGAGGCTCTTCCCCGAGGCCGTTCCGGTGACGACCACCACATGATCGCCCTGTCGCACGCGATCGATCGCCTGGGCCTGGTGGGTGAAGAGACGGTCGATGCCTTCTTGACCGAGCTGTCGCTGCAGGCGGTCCGACAGCGGATGCGCCAGCGCTCCGAAACGCGCCGGACGTGCCTCGAGGCTCTCGATGTGGGCGATCTGCCCGCGCCCTTCCGTGAGACCGCGGAGGCGGTGCAGGAGGTCGCCGGAACGGGCCGACATGGTCTCTCCCAGATGTCGCCGGCGCGGGAGCCGGCGGCCGAGCGTGAAAGGTCGCCGCGGTAGGGAACCGGGGCGTCGAGGGGGGATTCTAGCGGGCCGGCGTCTCGCTGCCCAGGATTCGCTCCCCCTGCCCTCTCGAAGAGAGGGCACGCCGTGTCG
>JAGQHR010000880.1 GCA_020431745.1 Candidatus Eiseniibacteriota bacterium | reverse complement strand
GCGAGCCTGGGTGTTGCCGAGGCCAATGCCCAAACCGGGGACGTCTCCGGAAGTGGCGGGCGCCGAGGCTCGAGTCGGGGCCGGGGCGGCGTCCCTCGGGATCGGCGATGCGGCTGCCGTCGGGTCCGGGAGAGCCGCGACACCCGGGTCCGGGAGAGCCTGGTCCCGGACCGCCAGCAACAGCGCGCCGTCCGCCAGTGTCGCTTCGATCTCGATGCGGGATCGTCCGGTGCGGCGGGAGATCCCGTGCCGGATCGCGTTCTCCACCAGCGGCTGGAGGACGAGCGCGGGGACGGCGATGCTCTCGGCGTCGTCCGCGATGCGGAACCGCACCTCGAGTCGCTCTCCGAAACGCGTCTGTTCGATCTTGAGGTAGGTCCGGAGCAGCTCGACTTCGCGAGCGAGCGGGATCTCCTGCCGGCCGCCTTCGGTCAGGGTGGCACGCAGGAAGTCGCTGAGCGACGCGATCATCGTGCGCGCGGCGGCGGGATCCTGATCGATCAGCACCGAGATCGCGTTCAGCGTGTTGAAGAGGAAGTGGGGCTGCACCTGCATGCGCAGCGTCTCGAGCTGCGCCGCCGAGAGATCGGCGCGGAGATGCGCAGCCTGGAGACGCTCGGCTTGGTAGCGTCCGTAGGAGTCCCAGAAGGCGGCGGCCAGAAGCACCACGAAATAGGCGAAGACGCCGATCTCGAAGGACCCGATCGTGGACTGCCAGACATGGGGCCAGACGAAGGGCCGCTCGGGCGTCGCCCGCAGGCTTCGCGTGATCAGTTCCACGACGAAGCGGTGCGCGAACCCGAAGACGAGAGCGGCAGCGACGTGGAGGGCGAGATGACGTCCGCGCCGGCGGCCGGCGATGGGGTAGCGGCCGGCGAGGTGCAGGATGAGCGGCGTCTGAACGGCGAGCAGACCGACGAAGAGCGCTTCGTTCGCGAGGAACGGACCCCACGCGGCGCTCTGTCCCACGCTCAGGTGGAAGGTGTACGACTGGAGCGTGTAGAAGAGCGCGAAGACGCCCCACCCGATCGCGAACGCGGTCCGGCGCGGGATCCGGTAGTCGGTCTCCGCCGGCGGTGTCGATCTCCGCTCGCTCATTCGTCCGACACCGGGCTGCGTCCGCGTTTGATCTCGCCGCGTCGGCGTTTGCCGGTGATGCGCCGTTCCTGCGAGGCGCTCGTCGGCCGCGTCGCTTTGCGCGGTTTGGGTTTGCGATCGCGGGCCTCCAAAGCCTCCCGAACCCGCTCCAAGGCCCGCAGCTTGTTGGCCGATTGGCTGCGGCTCTCCGTCCCGATCCGCACGATCCCCGTCGGTCGGTGGACGACCCGCACCGCAGACTCCGTCTTGTTGCGCTTCTGCCCCCCCTTGCCGGACGCGCGATACGGAGTGACGTCGCACTCCTCCAGGAGCGCGAGGATTTCGCGGGTCCAACGCAGGGGCATCCAGATCTCCTTCGCTCGTTCTGGCCCGACGCGCGACCGTGCCGACCGAGCACGGGGCCCGCCGGGCTCCGCCTCAAGAGTAACCTGAGCCGCGGTTTGCCTGTCCACCCGGCCTCGGCTAGACTGTCGCCTTCACGAGCCGCTAGCTCAGTCGGTAGAGCAACTGCCTTTTAAGCAGACGGTCCCGGGTTCGATTCCCGGGCGGCTCACATCACTATCTTCGGACGCTCCGGGCGACTCTTCTCGCGTCCGGGGGATCGACCCAACCACGGGAGAGCAGTCTGCATGCGCATCGCCCTCGCCGGTCGGCCGGGCTCGGGGAAGTCTACGCTCTTCGACCTGGTGGCGGGGGCCGGGCATCCCGGCTCCGGCCTCCGGATCGCCCATGTCGAGGTACCCGATCCCCGGGTGCAAGCGTTGTCCACCGCCTTCAAGCCCCGCAAGACCACCCACGCGCGTCTCGAACTCCAGGACCTGGAGCAACGATCGGGTCCCGCCTATCCCACGCTCTCGCCCGAACGGCGCGAGATGCTCGGGAAGTGCGACCTGGTCCTTCTCATGATCGACCTCTTCTCCGTCGGACCCGAGGATTGGTCCCGAGAGTCGACGCAGCAGATCCAGTCGATCCGCG
>JAGQHR010000879.1 GCA_020431745.1 Candidatus Eiseniibacteriota bacterium | reverse complement strand
TTCCGGGCCGAGACATGGGCTCAGGAAACGACCACGATCTTCAGACGGGCATGATGGGCGCCCGCATCGAGTCTCACGAAGTAGATCCCCGACGGCACGCGCTGGCCGATCTCGGAGCGCCCGTCCCAAACTCTCTGATAGCGGCCGGCCGGCATGACCTCGTTCGCGAGCGTTCGCACCAAACGCCCCGTCGCGTCATAGAGCTCCGCCCGGACCGGATTGGACTCAGGAAGGTCGAACGCCAGCACCATTCGGTCCAGGACCGGATTGGGTGTGGCCGGATAGAGACGGAAGGCGACCGGCACGGGCGAGGAGGGGTCGCTTCCGCCATCGATGGGGCCATCATCGCCTACGCTCGAGACCACCCCCCCGCCGTGCCAGAAACCTCCGTTGAGCACGAAACCGCCGCCGCTGGATTGTCCCGCGTCGGGTTGGCCGATGGTCGCGCCCAACGAGAAGGATCCTCCGGTGGCGCTGGTGACCCCGCCTCCGTCGATGGTGAACGAGGAGATGGAGAACTGGGCGGAGGCCGGCCAGGCAGCCGCGATCAGAAGGGTCGCGAAGGCCGGCAGACCGGTACGCAAGAACGATCGCATCGACATGAACATCCTCTCCTGCTGCGGAAGCCGGGCCCCACGGGCAGGCTGGCTTCCGGCCGTCTCGAGACTCTCACCCTGGAGAGATCTTGGTTGCGTTCTGATTGGAACAACACGCTTCGTTCGCGAAACGCGCGCCCCTACGGCGCACCGACCCGGACGATGCCACCGATCGCGCGAAGCTCTCCCGGCTTGGACAACGTCCCGATCTCGGTCGTGGCTCCGTCGCGCACCTTCATGACATAGCCGTTGACCGCGGCGGACTGGGCTTGGAACACCGAGTGATACGGATGCGCCTGGGTCCCGTTCTGGGTCCCCGTGGCTGCGAAATCCACCCAGACGGAGCCGAACTCGGGACAGTCGAAGGCGTCGCCGTCCGTATCGTGCTTCATCACGGCGGCACAGAGGGCGTCGAAGTTCGGGGTTCCATCCAGGACGTTCCCATTGTCATCGTCGGCGATGAACATCGACAAGCACTGGTCCGGCTGGGTGTCCGGCCGCTCGAGCTTGCGCCCGAAGTGCCAGATCATTGCCGCCCGGGCCTTGCCCGCTGTGGTTCCGAGCGAGCTCTGCAGGTTCGTGCGGGTGTCCCACATCACTCCGGACATGATCTGACCGTCGTTGTGCTCCTCGCCGTTCAGGTCCTCCGGATACTGGCGGTTGTTGTTGGAGTTGCGGATCCCCGACGAGCAGCTCAGGAAGAAGCCCCGTCCGACGAGCGAGTCATCGGTCATGAAGTTGGCAAGGACGTCCGCATTCCCTTCGCCGAGCCCCTCGTTGCCTTGACTCCCGATGAGGTTGTCCTGCACCCCGTGCCCGAACTCGTGCTCGACGACACCTTGGATCTCACCGCTGTTCGCACAACTGCTGCTGGCGTCATAGAAGTTGATGGATCCGTTCCAGAAGGCGTTGCACGTGCCCGGTACTCCGACGTTCGCCCGTATCTGCCGATTGGAGTACGAGTAGCCGGGATCGAGCGTCTCGAAGAAGTCATGGATGTCGACGACCGCGTCGAACACGTCGCGTTCGTCCCGGCGCGAGTTGTCGTCCGACCAGGTCAGGAAGCACGGCTTTCCGGGCAGACAAAAGTCGAAAATGATCGGCGTCGTCCCTCCGGTCGTGCGATTGAGGTCGACGAAAGGGCCGCGGAAGCGAGTCGAGACCGCGCGGAACCCGACATCCGGGCCAGTGATGCTCCAATCTCCGTTCCCGTTGGACGTAATGGTACCGAGGCCCTCGACGTTCACCTCCTCGTACTTGAGGCGCTGCATGGCCTGGCCGTTGCACCACGTCTTGTCCTCGACCATGCCCTCGGTGGCACCGGCGTAGGTGACGTAGTGAACGGCGTCGTGACGCCAGAGGATTTCTCCGGTCCGCGCATCGATGTAGTGCTCGAAGACTCCCGTGCGGCCGTCCGTCTCCACGGTCACCTTCCAGACCAGCCTCGGCTCGTAGCTCGTGAGAGACATCGGGTAAGG
>JAGQHR010000878.1 GCA_020431745.1 Candidatus Eiseniibacteriota bacterium | reverse complement strand
GTGTTCATGTCGTGGGAGGTGTCGTGCGCGTCGAAGCGGTTTGCGGTTGGAAGAAAGCCGTGACGTCCTCATCGTCGCGACCTGCCGACAGGTCGGGCGATCGGCCCCCACGCAGGAGGCTTGTCGCGCCGCGGGGTGCTCCGTGGTCGGTCCCTTCGAAGCTGCGTGCGTTGTTGCGTGCGTCTTTGCCGGCGAAGCTGCGTGCGTTGTTGCGTGCGTCTTTGCCGGCGAAGCTGCCCGCGTCGCTGTCCCGGCCGTTGGTTGCGTGCGCGGGACTGGTTCTGTCGGGGGCGATGGACTCCGGCTGTACCCTGGTCGGGTACGGCGTAGGTCGGGTCGTGGATGCCTACCGGGTGACCGAGGTTGCGCGGCCCTGGCACACAGCAGTTCGTGAGGGCGACTCGGTGCGCATCCAGCTGCTGTCCGGGGAGCGGCTGAGCGGTCGCGTCGTGTCGTTCGGGAGCGTGGGAGTCGATTCCGCGCTCGTTCTTCGCACCGCGTTTCGGAACGGATCCTTCGACAATTCCAAGAACGACACGCTCGCCTACCGGCACATCGTGCGTGTCCAGCGCCCCGGGGGAATGGGAAACTACACGGCCCTCGGGATCTTCGCGGGGCTGATCGTCGACGGCTACGTCATCTACGCCGCTCTGGAGAGCTTGGAAGCCATCGGCCAGTAGCTTGCCCCCGCCGGGATTCACGGATCCGGACCCTCTACCGGCCCACCCGCGCGGTGTTGTAGAATGCACTCGTAGTCAGTTGGCGTCGATCTAAATCATTCAGTAGCAAGGACTAGCGATGCCCCGGCGGCGACGGAGCCCTCTCCGTGGCGGGGGCGAGAGTTGCTGCAGATCTCGTCGATCTCTCATCTGTAGCCTGCGGCTGTCCCGGAACCAGAGACGATCGTTCGGAGGCAACACGATGTCCGATCCGTTTGGAGCCCGCAAAACCCTTGAGACCGCGCTGGGCGCTCGCAACATCTGGCGACTGCAGGCGGCGGGGTCGAACGTGGAGACCCTGCCGTACTGCATCAAAGTGCTGCTCGAAGCGTGCCTGCGCACCTGCGACGGGGAGATCGTGACCGAGGACGACGTCAAAGCGATCGCGAGCTACGACGCACGCAACATCCCCGAAGTGGAGATTCCGTTCATGCCGGGGCGCGTCATCCTGCAGGACTTCACGGGCGTTCCCGCAGTCGTGGATCTGGCCGCGATGCGTGACGGCATCAAGCGGCTGGGCGGCGATCCCAAGAAGGTCAACCCGTTGGTCCCGTGCGATCTCGTCATCGATCACTCGGTCCAGGTCGACGTCTTCAACTCGGACAAGGCGCTGAAGCTGAACAGCGAGCGCGAGTTCCAACGCAACCGCGAGCGCTACGAGTTCCTCAAGTGGGGCCAGCAGGCGTTCGACAACTTCCGCGTCGTCCCTCCGGCCACGGGCATCGTGCATCAGGTGAACCTGGAGTATCTCGCCAAGGTGGTGTGGGAAGACGATGCGAACGGTGGGCGTCTCTATCCCGACTCGCTGGTCGGCACCGACTCGCACACCACCATGATCAACGGACTGGGTGTCGTGGGATGGGGTGTCGGCGGCATCGAGGCCGAGGCGGTCATGCTGGGTCAGCCGATCTACATGCTCCTGCCCGAGGTGGTGGGATTCCGGCTGGTGGGCGAGCTGCCCAAGGGCACCACGGCGACCGACCTCGTCTTGCGCGTCACGCAGATGCTGCGTCAGCACGGCGTGGTCAACAAGTTCGTCGAATTCTTCGGACCGGGTCTCGACACCATGCCGGTCGCGAACCGCGCCACCATCGCGAACATGGCTCCCGAGTACGGAGCAACCATCGGCTTCTTTCCGGTGGACGGAAAGACCCTGGAGTACCTGCAGCTCAGCGGTCGCGACGAGAAGCTGATCCGGACCGTCGAGCAGTACTGCAAAGAGCAGGGGATGTGGCGCGACGACAGCCGCAAGATCAACTACACGTCGACGCTCGAGCTGGATCTGAGCACCGTGGAGTCGTCGCTGGCGGGTCCGCGCCGCCCGCAGGACCGCATCTCGCTCGCGAACATGCAGCA
>JAGQHR010000877.1 GCA_020431745.1 Candidatus Eiseniibacteriota bacterium | reverse complement strand
CTCAGCTGCTGATTGGCCGCGATCTTCTCATCGACCGTCCCGGCTCCACCCACGCGAGAACGTGCGTCGGTCACGGCTTGCAGCGTTTCCCGCTCGTGGGAAGCATAGCCCTTGACCGTTTCGACCAGGTTCGGAATCAGGTCGTAGCGTCGCTGCAGCTGGTTCTCTACCTGGGACCATCCGGTCTTCACGGCTTCATCCGCAGCCACCAGCCCGTTGTATTGCCCCCGGACCCAGCCCAGGAGACCCAGGACGATCACACCGAGGATCAGGAGCACTACGAGCGCTTTGCGCATCTGTCATTCCTCCTTCAGAGCTTGTCGGTAAGGCCGGTCCAACGTTCCAGTTCCGGAATCAGCCCGTGCACCAGCTCCGTCGTTTCCGAGCTGGAGACGGTGACGTCGTGCCGGATCCGGGACAACAGCGCCAGCAACCGAGCGGGCAGCTCGAGTCGCTCGCGTACCGCGCTCGTCAGCTCCGGTCCATGGAGATTCCACGGACCCTCGGACAAGTAGAGCAGCCCGCGGAAGATTGCCATGAGCTTCGGTTGCGCGCTTCCCAGGATCGCCCGCATCTCGCGAAAGCTCCGCCCGAACTGCACGTAGGCCTGCCGCAGATGGAGCGTCGTCGCGCGGAGCTCGCGTTCGCATTGCAGCCGGACGTCCTGGCGCGCGATGGCCATCTCGTGGAGCACGTCGGCTCCACGGAGGAGCTCATAGCCGGAAAGCATCGAGAGAAACTCCAGCGGGTAGGCATCTCGGGCCCGATCCACGAAGGGAGGCGTGAAGATCAGAGGGACCGGAATCCGCTGCTTGCGCCAGGCCCGGGCACGGGTCGAAACCCGATCGAGGAAGGCGATCTCCACCGGCTCGGCCACGATGACGAAGTTGTAGTCCGACTTCTTGTCGACGAATCCTCCGGTGACGGCGCTCCCGTAGAGGAAGAGTGCGCGGAGGTTCTCCCCTGCGATCGCGTCGAGCTCCCGTGCGAACTCATCGATGATCTTGCGACGATCTTCCATGATTTCCCCCTCAGTAGCCCCGACCGGCGCCGCCCCCGCCGCTCATCCCGCCGCCGAAGCCGCCGAAGCCGCCTCCGCCTCCCCCGAAGCCACCTCCGCCGCCGAAGCCGCCGAACCATGGCAGGATCATCCCGCCTCGCCGACCACCGCCTCGGTTTCCGAAGATGACGAAGAACAGGATGAGGAGAATGAGCGGCCATGGTAACCCGCGCGACGAGCGCCGGGTCGGGCCCCGATAGGTGTAGCCGGAGCTCTGGAGGAGGGCGTCCAACTCGGCGACCGGCCTGCCTTCCGCTTCGAGGACCGCGGCGAGCAGCGCGCGTATCCCGGAGACGTACGCGAGATCGTACCGCCCCTGTTTGAGATACGGGATGATCTCGGAGTCGAGGATGCGGCCCACCCGACCGTCGTTGAGGACGCCTTCCAGCCCGTATCCGACCTCGATCCGACAGAACCTCTCCTGCTTCGCATCGAGAAGAAGGAGGCCCCGGTTGGTCTTCCGGTTGCCGATTCCCCAGTCCTCGAAGATCAGGTTCGCGTATTCGGTGGGATCCTCGCCTCCGAGGTCGGGCATCGTCAGGATGGCGACCTCGATTCCATACCGATCGTCGACGGCTGTAAGGAAGGTCTCGAGCCGGCGTTCCACCGGAGGATCGAGCACACCGGCGAAATCATTGACGTGTCCGATCGGCTTGGGGAAGTCCGCCGCGGACACCCCGATGCTCCACAGCCCGAGGCCCACGAAGAGGAGCACACCCCAGGAGAGCCGGGCGAGCCGGCGGATCGGTCGCACCGGTCGGCGCACACGGTCCATGGGTTGGCCTCCTTTACTCCGATCGTTCCGCGACGTCTTACCGATCCGGGAAGGTGGTATTCGTCGCGAGATCGACGGTACGGCCCCGCCTCGCGTCGCTCCCCCGTTCAGCCCAGCGATGCCGGATCCTCCGCTCGCAAGGCAAACGACAAGCCTTCCAGCTCGATCGTGATGTTGACGTTGCGGAGATGGACTCCTCCCGGTGCCTCGACCTTGCACGGCGCGAAGTTCAGAACCCCCCGGAC
>JAGQHR010000087.1 GCA_020431745.1 Candidatus Eiseniibacteriota bacterium | reverse complement strand
GAGCTCCTTGCGAAGACGATCGAAGGTCAGGCGCGTCATCATGGTGCCGGAGTAGTCGACCAGGTCCTGGGTTCCGAGCGCCCGGTTCGTCTTTTCGATCTGCTCCGCCCGGAAGTCGTCGACCACCTGCTCCATCCCCGCCTGCCGCAGGATCCGCAGCACCGGCTGCAGGTAGCGCTCCGAGGAACGCCACTTGCGCAGGAGGAAGCCCCACTGCTCGCGCAGCGCTTCCGTCGGTTCGGTCTGGGCCAGTCGCGTCGCCAGCGATCCCTCGGGAACGAGGAGACTGAGCGCGAGCTTCCGGATCTGATCCCGGGAGGTGGATTCGATCAGATGGGCCGCGCCCATGGCCGCTTCCCAGACGTTGGGAACCACATCCCGATCCGCCTCGCTCGCCCGTACCGACAGATGGACAACCGCCAAAGCGGCCATGGGACGATCCGCGGGGTTTTGGATCAGATCGCGCAGGAGGCTCCGTCCGGATTCGGGATCGGACCGCAGCTTCTCCATCGCCATCTCTCGCACCTCGGCGTGCCGGGAGGAGAGCGCGAAACAAACGGTGTCCTTCCAGGTGTCGGGATGCGCCAAACCGACCTCGACGAGCAGTCCCTGATCCGCCGAATCGGGGAACGAAGAGGCTTCGACTCCCTGCGGAATCATGTCGCGCAGCGCCTGATGGAACTCCTCGCTCGCCTGTTTCCGCCAGCGGTAGAGCTGGAGATGGATCGCCATCCGATCTTCCGGATTCGTCCGTTCCTCCGAAGCCCAGCGCTCGAGGATCCGCGCATAGAGCTGCGCGGCAGCCGCCGTCTCGGACGGATGCTGATCGAGGAAACGGCGAATGAGATTGAGATTGGGACGGATCCCGCGCCGGGGCTCGATGACGGGAAACTCCACCCCGCCGGCCATGTCCGCCCCGCTGCGGATCTTGTACATCTGCCGGAAAGCCTGGCTCAGATCGAAGCGCGGATCGGACTCCATCGCGGTCTTGGCGTCCTTCCACCAGGTCGTCCACCGCGACGTGGTCATGACCCCGCTCCCGGTCAGAACCCGCTTGAGATCGGTCGTCTTGGCCTGTCCGCCCAGCTGACGAATCCCCAGGTAGGCGACCTCGGTCGGGCTCTCCTTGACCATCACCTTCAGATCGTCGGGCCGCTCGCGCACCATCACCCGCAGATCGTCAGCCGGAACCACCTCGAGCGCCCGGCGCGCGAGGTTGACCGACATCCGGTGCGAAGATGCTTCGGCGAAGTCGATCATCAGGTTCTCGGTATCGTTGCTGAGCACCCGTCCCACGCCCCAGGAGGCGTGCAGCACGTACGAGCCGGGGAGGAACGCGAGCATCGGCTCGAGCCCGCGCATCGCGGTCGCGACGGGAATCGACGGATCGAGGATGCCGCTGCGCTGCAGCAGCTCGTCGAGCCCCTCCGCGTTCGGGAAGGCCCGCCCTGCGAGATCGGCGAGCTGCGTGCGAATCCCCACGCTGGCCGGAGCCTCGCCCACGTACTTCAGCAGGAGGTTCCAGAGATCGAGGACGAGCTGCGCCCGCTCGAACGCCGGCAGGAGCGTCTCCAGAGCGACCTGGAAACGGCCCCACTGACCACTCTCGGCCAGCTTCTTCATCCCCGCGAGGACGCGGCGCATCGTGTCCGGATGTTGCGCATCGACGAGTTTGAGTATCACGTCGTCGATCTGGTCGCCGCGCTTGTGGAGGATGAATCCATCGAGGGACTCCGCCCAGAAGAAGCGCGCCTCCATGAGCAGACGCTTCCCCTCCTCCGATTCGACTCCACCCGAAACCGCCGCGGCTTCCTGCGCGCGGAGCTCTCCCATGAGGAGCGCCAGACGACTCTCGTTCGGGTAGTAGTCGTAGGCCTTTCGCAGAAACGCCGGGTCGATCCAATCGAGCCCGGCATTTTCCAGAGACTTGGCGAGGAGGAGGGCCGCTTCCACTCGCGGTTCGGCCTCCAACGCTCGACCCGCGAGATGCCCGAGGGCCTTCCAATGCCCCCCGGTCTCCATCTTGCCGGCCAGCGGAATGACCGCTCGATAGGCAGCGTCGGGGCGATCGAGGAGGAACTGTGAGGCGGCGAACAGATAATAGTGCGCCGGATGGACCCCGCCTTCCAGGATCGATCCTTCGGTCACGCTGAGCACGAGCGGCAGGATGCCTTCGTCATCGGCGCGTTCGAGAATCTCATCCAGGGGGGCAAACGGATCTGGCTCGAGGGTGGGGTCCAGTTGGGCGGCGCGGATTTCTTGCTTGATCGATTCGAGTTCCATGACTCCTTCGACTGGAGGACGGATCGCCCAAGGCATCCCACGGGATGCGGAGCGGCCGTCGCTCGGGAACGGGCCATCGGGCACTTCCACGGTATCGGAAGAACGTAGCACAGAGCGGTCGAGGCGCGCCACGGCGCCGTTGGCGACGAGGCGGGGCCTGCGGCATACGGATCTCCAACGGCTTTCGGGAACGGTACTTGGAGCTCCGACCGCACCGGGGTCGTGGTCATCCGGCCCAGCGCTTCGGGTCTCCGTGGGTGGCGGCCGAGCGGCGCCATGGGATAGGCTGGCTCAACGGGAAGGATGGGGACTACCGATGGCGCAAGAGGTGGCACCGCACGAGATTCCCGCGGGACGGAGCGCGAGCACGATTCGCGAGCTCATGCCCTTCCGGGTCCGGGAAGTCCTGCTCGTCGCGAGCGAATACGACTCGTACACCCTGTCCGAGGACGGGCAGCTCGCGGAAAGCCTGGACGTGGAGTTCTACCAGCTCAAGCTGAGCTGGGCTCCCCGGCTGACCACCGTCTCCTCCGCCGAGGATGCCCTCGCGATTCTCCGATCCCGTCCGCTCGATCTCGTCATCACGAAGTCCCGGATCGGGACTATGGACACGGTGGAGTTCTGCCGCACGGCCCGGAGCATCCAGGAGCACCTGCGCATCGTCTTCCTCGCGGACAACCCGTTGGAAGCGCTCCGCGTGAAAGAGATGGAACCGCAGGCCGGGCTGGACCAGACCTTCGTCTGGCGGGGTGACGTCCGGCTCTTTCTCGCCATCGTCAAGTACATCGAGGATCGGGAGAACGTGCAGTCCGACTCCGCACTCGCCGGAGTGCGCACGATCATCCTGATCGAGAACTCGGTGCGCTTCTACTCGTCCTATCTCCCCCTCTTGTACACCGAGCTGGTCAAACAGACGAGCGCGCTGATGGCGGACGGAGTCAACACCGCGCAGCGCCTCCGGCGCATGAAGACCCGCGCGAAGATCCTGCTCGCCGAATCGTTCGAAGAAGGCTGGGAGATCTTCGAGAAGTATCATCAGAGCACGCTCGGCGTCATCACGGACGCGCGCTTCCCGCGCGGGGGCGTCAATGATCCGGAGGCCGGACTGGAGTTCGTCCGCCGGGTGCGGGAAGTCGATCCGGACATGCCGGCGCTGGTACAGTCGACCGACCGGAGCCTGGAGTCGGCGGCTCGCGAGCTGGGCGCCGACTTTCTCGACAAGCACAGTGCGCATCTCCTCGATCACGTCCGCGACTTCCTCCGGGAGAACCTCGGATTCGGCGACTTCGTCTTCCGGCTGCCGAGCGGGGTCGAGGTGGCCCGGGTCTCCGATCTCGCGGCGATGCCGACCGCTTTGCGCAAGGTTCCGTTGGAATCGGTCATCTATCACGGCACGCGGAATCAGTTCTCGAACTGGTTGATGGCCCGGACCGAGTTCGGCCTCGCCTCCTTGCTGCGCCCACAACGAGTCTACGAGTTCGATTCGCCCGAGGATTTGCGCGAGCATCTGATCCGGGCGTTCGAGCGTGCTCTGAGCGACGCGCGGCGGGGCATGGTGGTCGACTTCTCGCGGTCGACGATCGGCTCGGGCAGTGGCGTGTCCCGCATCGGCTCCGGCTCGATGGGCGGGAAAGGGCGCGGATTGGGCTTCGCACACGCGCTGATCACGCGAGAGGCCGATCGCTTCCAGTTCCCCGACGTGCGCGTGGTCGTGCCGCCGAGCTGGGTGGTCGGTTCCGACGTCTTCGATGAGTTTCTCGATCGCAACCATCTGCGGGAGATCGCGCTCGGCGAAGCTTCCGATGAACAGATCGCGCGCGCCTTCCTGGAAGCGGAGCTGCCGCCTTCCATCTTCGAGGACTTGCGACTGCTCGCGAACGCGATCCCTTCTCCGCTCGCCGTGCGCTCGTCCAGCCTCCTCGAGGATTCGCACAACCGTCCCTTCGCCGGGATCTATCACACCTACATGCTGCCGAACGTCAGCAGCTCCGCACCCGAACGCCTGGAGCGGCTCACGGCCGCGATCAAGCTCGTCTTCGCCTCCACCTTCTTCCATGCGGCCCGGACCTATCTGCGCGACTCCCCCTATCGGATGGAAGAAGAAAAGATGCCGGTGGTGATTCAACAGCTGATGGGACGGCGGCACGAGGACGTCTTTTATCCCGATGTCTCGGGGGTCGCCCGTTCGTACAACTTCTACCCCGTCCTCGATATGGAGGCCGACGAAGGTGTGGCCGCGGTCGCGTTGGGACTGGGGCGCACGGTCGTCCAGGGAGAACGCGCGATCCGCTTCTCTCCGGCCCGTCCCCAGCTCTTGCCGCAGTTCTCCAGCACCGAAGCCACGCTGGAGAACGCGCAGCGGGAGTTCTACGCCCTCGATCTCCGCTCGGAGGAGGACGCGCTCCATCCGCAGATCGAGGAGGAGTGGAACCTGGTCAAGCTGGGACTCGACGCGGCCGAGCGGCACGGCACGCTCCGGCACGTGGGCTCCGTCTATTCTCCCGAAAACGACTCGGTCTCCGACGGTCTCTCGCGTCCCGGCATTCGACTCACGACCTTCGCTCCGGTCCTGAAGTCGGGCCGCTTTTCGCTGCCGGAGATCCTGCATCGCCTGCTTCCGTTGCTGGTGCGAGCGATGAGCAGCGAGGTCGAGATCGAGTTCGCGATGAACTTCGAGCCCGGACCCGACGCGCCTGCAGAGTTCGGACTCCTCCAAGTACGTCCGGTCAGCCTGGACCAGGAGCTGGGCGGCCTCGATCTTCCGACGGTCAGCCGTGGGGACCTGCTCTGCGCGAGCGACAACGCGCTCGGCAACGGACGGATCACCGGAATCTGCGACGTGATCTACGTGAAGCCGGACGGGTTCAACCGCTCCCAGACTCCCCTCATCGCCACGCAGGTCGGATCGCTCAACGATCGCCTGCAGGCGGAGGATCGATACTGCCTGCTCATCGGCCCCGGTCGATGGGGAACCGCGGATCGCTGGCTCGGCATCCCGGTCGAGTGGGGACAGATCTCCCGCGCCCGCGCCATCGTGGAAACCGATCTGACGGAGGTCCCGGTCACGCCTTCCGAGGGGACGCACTTCTTCCAGAACCTGATCTCGTTCGGGATCGGCTACTTCCACGTCCATCGCAAGAATCAGGCAACGCACGTGGACTACGACTGGCTGGACCGAATGGAAGCCCGGTCGGAAACGCCGTACGTCCGGCACGTGCGCCTGGAGCAGCCGCTACAGGTGCTGGTGGATGCGCGGACCCGGCACGGAATCATCATCAAGGCCTGACCGAACGCCGACGTCCGACAAGGGCGGACGGCCCGAACGAATCCGTGAGGGCGGACAGCGCGGGCGAGTCCGCGCGAGCGAACGGCTTTGTCCGGCGTGTCGCGATGACCGTTCGGGCGTCATGACGGCAACGGGACGGGGAACGGTCTCGTGGTCGGGTGCGGTCTTCCGGGGCTCGCGATTTTCTCCTATCCTCCACCCGTCCGCGCCGAACCGAACCCGGAAGCGAGAGAGGTCCCATGGCAAAGCGATACTGGCTCTTCAAATCGGAGCCGGATGTCTTTTCGTTCGACGATCTGGAGAAGGCCAAGAACCAGACCACGACCTGGGAGGGTGTTCGAAACTATCAAGCGCGCAACATGCTGCGCGACGACGTCCAGGTCGGCGACGAAGTCTTCTTCTACCACTCGCGCGTGCAGCCGATGCACGTCGCGGGGATCGCCCGGGTCGTGCGCGCGGGCTACCCGGATCCGTTCCAGTTCGATCGCAAGTCGAAGTATCACGACGAGGGCGCGTCTCCCGACGACCCGCGTTGGTACACCGTCGACATCCAGGCCCATCAGCGATTCTCCCGTCCCGTGACGTTGGAGGAGATGCGGGAAACCACGGGGCTCGAACAGATGGTGCTGCTGCGCAAGGGAAGCCGTCTGTCGATCCAGCCGGTGACGGCCGCCGAGTGGAAGATCGTGGTCGGGCTCGGCAAGAAGTCCGCGTCCAAGGAGCGATCGTGATCGAGGTCGAACGCGCCACCTTCACCGCCGGAGACCTCACCGTCCACCGGATCCGGGGCAAGGACTGTCGGCCCGAGCTCGCCGTCGTCCTCTGTCACGGCTACGGGGCACCGGGATCCGATCTCGTCCCGATCTCCGGTGAGCTGATCGGGGCGTCCCGCTCCGTCGCCGCGCGAATCTCGTTCTACTTTCCCGAAGCCCCCCTTTCCCTGGGAGGTTTCCCTCCGTTCCAGATGCGGGCCTGGTGGATGCTGGACGTCGCGGCCTTGGAGGAGGCGATCGCCCAGGGACGACCCCTCGACCGCAGCCAGGAGTGCCCTCAGGATCTCGCTCCACTGCGGACCCGTATGGACGGCGTGCTCGACGCGATTTGCCGGGACGAGGGACTGAAGCGCGGGGACCTCGTGCTCGGAGGTTTCTCGCAGGGCGCGATGCTGGCGACCGACGTCGCCCTCCATCTCGAGGAGCCTCCGGCTGCGCTCGCCGCATTCTCCGGAACGATGCTCTGCGAGGAGCGCTGGAGCGAGCTGGCGCGGAAGCGAACGGTCTTCCCGGTGTTGCAGTCGCACGGACGACAGGATCCGTTGCTCCCCTTCTCGGCGGCGGAACGTCTCTTTGCGTTGCTCGACGAAGGCGGCGAGGCCCGTTTCGTCCCGTTCGACGGGCCGCACACCATCCCCGGCGAGGCGTTGGAAGCGTTTCTCGAGCTACTGGAGTCCCTGCTCGCGCAGCGATGAACGCGGTCCGACAGAAGCGGCCGCTCTGGGGTTCGAGCGCCGAAAGCCGGGTCGTCCGGAGTGTGGACGCGCATCGTGATCGAAGATCGGGACGACGACCCGGCGCGACAGCCGGTAGCATGATGGATCACACGAGGAGAGGATCTGGACGTGAACGCGACAGCCAAGAGCCTGCAGGAAACCTACGCCCCGAGCAGCATCTGCTTCGGATGCGGTCCCGCCAACGGCAAGGGACTGCGGATCCGCAGCTTCGCCTCCGGAGACGAGGTCGTGTGCGAGTGGATGCCGGAGCCTCACCATGAGGCGTTTCCCGGCATGCTGAACGGTGGGATCATCGGAACCCTCCTCGACTGTCACAGCAATTGGACCGCGGCCCACCACTTGATGCGACAGGCGGGGGAAGAGCGGCCGCCCTGCACGGTCACGGCCGACTTCCACGTCAAGCTGCTCCGTCCGACACCATCGGGAGGACCGGTGCGTCTTCACGCTCGCGTCGTGGAATCCACGGCTGACCGGGCCACGATCGAAGCGTCGCTCGAGTCTGCGGAAGGCAAGACGACCGCGACCTGTCGCGGAACCTTCGTCGCGGTGAAAGAAGGACATCCCGCGTACCATCGATGGGGATGAGATTTCCCCTTGCCGGAGCGCCCGACCGGCTCCGTCGCACGATTCCGGTTCCTGTGCGCATCGCGGTGCCGAGCGTACGCGCGGTCTCGTTCCTTCTCATGACCGGGATCGCCTCCTGGATGGGAGCGGACGCCCCGGCTCTCGGAAACGCGTCGGCCACGCCGGCCCGCGGAAGCACGTCGGCCGCTCCGGCAGCGGTAGCGATCGGAGAGACGCCAACCGCGTCGACCGTCGCCGCGACGGCAGCTCTGCTACAGGACGCCGATGCAGGCGTTCCGCAAACCCCTCCCGGGGAGAACGTGCGGATCGCCGCGCTTTGGATGTCCGCAGACTCTCTGCTTTCGAAGCTGCGCGCGGATGCCGACCCGTCCCCGGACGCGATGTCGGACTTGGAACAACGTCTCTCCGCGGTACGGACGGCCTGCGGCGGGGCGTTGGCCCAGCGGGTTCCTCGCTCTCGTTTCGCGCCCTCCGACGATGCCTCGTTCGCGGAGCGTCTGCTTCCCGAAGTCGAGACGGCGCTCGCCTGGTGCGCGATCCGGAAGAACGATCTCGAAGCTGCCTGGACACACCTGGAGATGAGCCGCAACCCCACGCGTCCGCCGCTGGCCTGGGAGGAGCTTCGGTCCGTGCTCTACGGCAACGAGGGAGGGCTGCTGCTCTACGACGGAGCGTACGAGTGCCCGCCCGTCGCACTCTGGATCACCGCGGATGACGCCCGGGGCTTCGATCCGCCGGCGCGTGCGAGCGCGGCCGAGACACGGACCCGCGTGCTGGATGCGCTGCGTCGCTCCTCGCAGGCGGTCCTGGATGCGGAGATCGATCGCCTGGCAGGGCTCGTTCCGTCGTTCCACGATTCGCTCGCCGATCTGCGCCGCGTCTACATCGCGCCCCCTCGCGGCTTCGAGGAGTTCCCGTTCGAAGTCTTCGCCCTGGAAGACGGTCACGCGGCGGTTTGGGACCGGCCCCTCTCCTACCTTCCGGACGGATCCACACTGGAAGAGCGCTCGAAGCCCCGACTGTGGTCCGGCAACAAGCTGGTCGTCTGCACCGCGCCCGGCCTCACGCTGGCGACGCTTCCGGCCGAGCTTCGGGAGACCGCTCCGCCGCGCGTGGAAGAAAGCGCCCAGTCGGTGGTGCGCGACGATGCCGTCCGTCACGAGATGGTCACCGCGGACCAGCTC
>JAGQHR010000876.1 GCA_020431745.1 Candidatus Eiseniibacteriota bacterium | reverse complement strand
AGGGATCGCTCCCTGGTGCCCGAGGCTGGCGTACGCATCGGGAAGCCGGTACATGACCAGATGCTCCGGATCCTCGAAGAGTGGGGACATCCCCTCCGCGATGCGAGGCGCGAGACTCGGTCGTGCCGACCCGATCGTCGCGAGCGCCCCGAGCGCCGTGACTCGCGTCGCCCAATAGCGCGACCGGTCCAGAGCGACGGCGAGGATCGGCTCGATCGACTCGCTGCGCGCCGCGGCGAGCCCGGCCACGGCCCCCGACATCAGGATGTCACGCCAGTCGCGTCTCTTGACCGAGGCAGACAAGGCCTTTTCGAGCCGGGGGATCGCATCCGCGGCCCGCGTCCTTCCCAGAGACACCAGCGCCTCACGCTCCACCAGATAGCTGGGATCTCCGCGACGGATGATCTTCGTCAGGGCATCGACCGCCGCCGCGTCCCGGAACTCCCCGAGCGCCTGCACCCAGGCGCGGCGCGCTTTCGGATGCTTCGGGAGCTCGGACAGCAGTGCCGCGAGCGCCGCCGGAGTCCGCACCTTTCCCAGGGCCGTCGCCGCCTCCGCCTGGACGCCCCAGCACGGGTCACTGCGCAGCGCCTTCGCGAGGATCTCCACAGCGCGGGGCGCGGCCTTCCGCGCGATCTGCCGCACCAGCTCGACCCGCGCGTAGACGTGAGTCGACCGATGGGCGCCCACGAGCGCGCCTTCGACCCACTCGATCGGCATCTCCAGCTTGCAGGTCTTGAGCACGCGCGCTTGCGGATCGATCACGACCGAGACCGGTCGCGACGGAAGCTCGAGAACGAACGTCTGCTCTCGGTGTTCGAGCTCGAACATCCGAGCCACCGTCCGCACGTCTCCGGACGCCGCCGGGCGACGGCCCGCCCGACTCGCCGGTGACGCTCCGCGGGCGGACCGGCGGGCACCCGCTTTGCGCACTGCGGCCGTTCCCGCTTCGACCACCACGGCCACCTCGATCGGCAGACGATAAACGACCGCGTCCGCCCCCTTTTGCACCTGCTTGACGGCAACCTGCAACGCCCTGGCGGACTCGTCCCAACGGCAATCGATCTCCAGCTCCGGATGCCCGGGATGGAACAACCACTGATCGAAAAAGCCTTCGAGATTCCGTCCCGTGGCTTCCTCGAAAGCTCTCCGCAGGTCGATCGTCTCGACGGAGCGCGCGGCGTGCCGGCGAACGTAGAGCCGGACCGCTTTCCAGAAAGCCTCGTCCCCCACCGCGCGACGCAGCATGTGCACGACCCACGCAGCCTTGGGATACAGGTGTTGATCGAAGAGCTGGAACGGATAGGCGAAGCGGTAGCTCACGATCGCGCGGCGATAGGACTCGCTGAGGTAGGCATCGGCATCGACGACGAGGCCGAGCTCGAATTCATCCGCCCCCTGATCCGCTTCCTTCCAGACGGCCTCGAAGTAGGTGGCGAAGCCCTCGTTGAGCCAGGCGTGCGCCCAGTGCTGGCAGGTCAGGAGGTCCCCGAACCATTGGTGGGCCAGCTCATGCGCGACCAGGTCGTCGCTCGTGAAGTCGGGCGCGGCACGTTCGTCGTGGAGCGTCCCGTCGGTCTGGGTCGTCGCGGAGGTGTTCTCCATCCCGCCGAACATGAAATGGCGCACGGCAACCTGCGCATACTTCTCGTAAGGGAACGGGCATTCCAGCATCGCGGCGAAGGTCCGGATCATGTCGGGAGTGCGGCCAAACGAGCGCCAACCGTCTTCTTCGCGACCGGGCTCGACGTAATACTCGACCGGCAGCCCGTCACACTCGTCCTCCAGCTTGGTGAAGACGCCGACGACGAGGGTGATCAGATACGAGGAGTACGGTACCGACTCGCGGAAATGCCAACGACGGCTCTTCCCTCGCGTGCCGACCTCGAGCAACGCTCCGTTGGAAACGACCGTGTAGGCTTCGGGGACCGTGACCAGGAGCTCGGTCGTCATCTTCTCGTGGGGTGCATCGTGACAGGGGATCCAGTGACGCGCCTCCTGCTCCTGACCGTGGCTCCACATCTGCCAGGTGGCGCGGGGCTCGTCGGGGGTCGGCCCCCAGAAATAGAGCCCCCGCTCGG
>JAGQHR010000875.1 GCA_020431745.1 Candidatus Eiseniibacteriota bacterium | reverse complement strand
AGGTCATGCTGCGTGCAGCGCTGGACGGCATCCGACTCGAGCTTCGTTACCAGGTCCGCGTTCTTTGCCTTCGGTGTCGCCAAGAGATCGCTTCGTCCTTTTCCGATCGATTCCCGTTCGCGCATCGCGCTCTGCTGATCGCGCCGGCGCCGGACCAATATCGCCCGTCGAAATAGGATACTCTCTGACGCGGTCTGCTTGTAGGGACCCGTCTCCGAGTTTTTTCAGGTGGACCGATCCCGACGCTTTCCAGAAACGCCCGGACGAGCGCGGTCACCCTTCGACCGTATGGCCCGAATGCCCTATGATCGCGCCACGCCGGTCCCCAGGCGAGTCCGATCGGGGGCACGGTCAGCGAATCCATACCAAGTACCACGAACGACGCCCCGGCGAAACCGAGGAAGTATGTCCGAATCAGTGTCTCCCCCTATCTCTCCGGAGTTTCTGGAGATCCTGCGGTGTCCGGTCGCGGTCCGCTTCACGGATCGCGGGGACGATCCCGGCCGGCTGCGGCTGGTCCACGGTTGTTGGCTCGTGTGCGACGATTCCGGTCTCAAGTATCCCATCCGGGACGGGATCCCGATCATGCTGGTCCCCGAGGGGGAGCGTTGGAAGGACGTGGCCGAGGCCGACCTTCCGGTTCCCCCGCCGGCCGAGTGATCCGCACCTCGCCGCAGGAGGGACGAGCCATCGGAGTCAAACCCGACACGTGGATCCGCCGGATGGCGGAGCAGCATCGGATGATCGAGCCGTTCGCCCCGCGTCTCGTCCGCGAGGTGGGGGGAAGGCGCGTAATCTCTTTTGGTACATCCAGCTACGGATATGACGTGCGCTGTGCGGACGAGTTCAAGGTGTTCACCAACGTCCACGCCAGCCTCGTCGATCCCAAGGACTTCGACGTTCGCAGCTACGTCGACATCCAGGGCGAGTCCTGCATCATCCCCCCGAACTCCTTCGCGCTGGCGCGCACCGTGGAGTACTTCCGTGTGCCCCGGGACGTCCTCGTGATCTGTCTTGGGAAGTCGACCTACGCCCGTTGCGGGATCATCGTCAACGTCACCCCGCTCGAGCCCGAGTGGGAGGGGCACGTCACGCTCGAGTTCTCGAACACGACCAACCTTCCGGCCCGGATCTACGCGAACGAGGGGGTCGCCCAGATGGTGTTCTTCGCCGCGGACGGGGTGTGCGAGACCTCGTACTCCGACCGGGGCGGGAAGTATCAGGGGCAAACCGGAGTCACCCCGCCGCGGACCTGAGTCGTCGGCCCGGACCTGCGAAGCGGGACACGCGCCTCAAGTCCCGACCCCCTGCAGGATTCGACGGATGGTCTCGGCGTTGATCCCCGTTCGTTCGGAGGCGGCCGACGCGGAGGACGCCTTCGGCTGTGCCGGAGCGGGACTAGATCGATTGGTCCGGATCACTCGCCCGAACGAGACCCCAAGAATCTGTTGCCAGATCCACGCGGCTTCGCGTTGCGGGTCGGCCTCGATGGGAATGCTGCCGTCGAGCACCGCACGGTCCAGGCATCGGGTTACCGTCCGGATCCAATCCTCGAACACGGGATCTCCCTCGATGGGCGTCGTCCCCTCTGGGCGACCTGCCACGAGCGCGCCGTACTCCAACAGGTGCCGGAGGAGCGCGGGACGGCGGTCGAGGTATTCCAAACTCTCGATCAGAATGGCTCGGAGCTGCTCCAACGGCTCTTCTTGGGTGCCGCCGGCCCGATCCATGGAGTCGCTCCACTGTGCCAGCTCGGCCCGGAGGACCGCCTCGAACAACGCCTGTTTGTCGGCGAAGTACAGGTAGACCGATCGCTTGCTGTACCCGGCGGCGGCCGCCACGGCTTCCATCGAGACCGAGTCGTAGGGCCCCACCCGGAACGCCCGAGCCGCGCTCTCCAGAAGGGCGGTCTGCGTTTGCTCCCGAACCCTGGCTCGGCGAATCCGAGACGGGGAGGGAGTCGGGCTCCGGCTCATGCTCGCCGATCCTTTCCTGAATAACTTATAGTTATTTACTAACTATAAGTTATCACCGAAACATCGCTTTGTGTAAGTGATGTTTTGCGAGTTGATTGCTCGATAG
>JAGQHR010000874.1 GCA_020431745.1 Candidatus Eiseniibacteriota bacterium | reverse complement strand
GGCCCGCGGGCCCACTGAGACTCCAGGCGCATCGAATGTTCAACCGGGCCGAGATCGTCGATCGCAATTTCCAGGACTTCCTGCGCGGATGGACCGCCGCTCCGTCGTGGCGCGCCCACCCGGACGAGCCGGTCCACGCCGGAGTCGGACTGCGCGGAACCGAACTGCTGGAGCTGTTCGAATCGCAGATCACCGCCCGGCATCTCGACCTCATCGCCCGGACCCTCCGGGCCCGCGACGAGGCCTACTACACGATCGGCAGCGCCGGACACGAGGGAAACGTCGTGCTCGGCCGGCTCCTCCGCCCCACGGATCCGGCCTTTCTGCATTACCGCAGCGGCGCCTTGATGGTGGAGCGTTCCCGGCAACTGCCGGGGATCGATCCCGTCCGCGACGCGATCCTCTCCCAGACCGCGAGCGTCGACGACCCGATGGGCGGCCGGCACAAGGTGTGGGGCAGCGGGCCGCTCTGGGTCCTGCCGCAGACGAGCACGATCGCGAGCCACCTCCCGAAGGCGGTCGGCGCCGCGATGGCGCTCTCCCGCGCCAAGAAGATCGGACTGGAACCACCCGTGCCGCGGGACAGCATCATCCTTTGCTCCTTCGGAGATGCGAGCACGAACCACAAGAGTGCGCTGGGCGCGTTCAACACGGCGAGCTGGACCGCCTACCAGCACGTACCGGTCCCGATCCTCTTCGTGTGCGAGGACAACGGCCTCGGGATCTCGGTGAAGACCCCGCCCGGCTACCTCGAGCGTGAGTTCCAGGGGCGGCCGGCCCTGAAGTACTTCCGCGCCGACGGCACGGATCTCCTGGACGCCTACGGTGCGACCGCGGCCGCCGTTCGGTACTGCCGGGAACGTCGCGTGCCGGTGTTCCTCCACCTCAAGGTCGTCCGCATGCTCGGCCACGCCGGGACGGACGTGGAGCTGGAGTACCGCTCGGTCGCCGAAGTCGCCGAGGCCGAGTCGCGGGATCCGCTGCTGCGGACGGCGCGGATCGTGCTGGAGTCCGGCTTGCTCACCGCGCCGGAGATCCTCGATCGCTACGAGGCCACCCGCAACCACGTCGCCGCGGTGGCCGAGCAAGTGCTCTCCGACGTCGAGCGGCTCGAGCGACCCGATCAGGTGATGGCGCCGCTCGCGCCGTACACGCCGGGTGCCGTTCGGACGGAGGCGCTCCGCGACGACTACCACGAGCGTCGACTCGAACGGTTCGGCGACGAGAGCGCGTTCCCCGAGAACCAATCGCCCAAGCACCTCGCGGCGCTCATCAACCTCGGGCTGGACGACCTGCTGACCAGGTACCCCCACGCCCTCGTGTTCGGAGAGGACGTCGCGCGCAAGGGAGGCGTGTATCACGTCACCGCGGGACTCGAGAAGCGCTTCCGCGCCGGTCGCGTGTTCAACACCCTCCTCGACGAGGAGTCCATTCTCGGACTCGCGCAGGGCAGCGCCACCATGGGGATGCTCCCGATCCCGGAGATCCAGTACCTCGCCTACTTCCACAACGCCTGCGATCAGATCCGCGGCGAGGCGTGCTCGCTGCAGTTCTTCTCCAACGGGACGTTCCGCAATCCGATGGTCGTGCGCATCGCCGCTCTCGCCTATCAGAAGGGCTTCGGCGGGCACTTCCACAACGACAACAGCATCACCGCCCTGCGCGACATTCCCGGACTCATCGTCGCCTGTCCCTCCCGGGGAGATGACGCGGTCGGCATGCTGCGAACCTGCGCGGCTCTCGCCAAAGTCGATGGGCGCGTGAGCGCGTTTCTCGAACCGATCGCGCTCTACATGACCAAGGACCTCTACGATCCAAAGGATGGCGGCTGGAGCTTCGAGTTTCCGCCACCCGATGTCGCCGTGCCCTACGGCGAGGGAAGAGTCTACGACGAGGATGCCGAGGACATTGCCATCATCACCTTCGGCAACGGCGTCTACATGGCCCTCCGGGCTGCGCATCAACTGGAACTGGAGCAGGGCATCCGCTCCCGAGTCCTCGACCTGCGCTGGCTCACACCACTCAATGCCGAGTGGATCTGCCGCAACGTTCGCGGCTGCCCTCGCATCCTGGTCGTGGACGAG
>JAGQHR010000873.1 GCA_020431745.1 Candidatus Eiseniibacteriota bacterium | reverse complement strand
GACATCGCTTCAGGGTGTGGTTCTCCCTCCGAAGGGCCTCCCCGAATTCGGACCGTCCGACTTCCATGACCTCGATGCCTCCCCGGTGAATCGCGGCCAATGCGTTCTCGCCCTGCACCAGTGTGATCGAGGCTCTCTTCTTCGTGCCTGCCTCGGTCAGGAGGAGCGATCCCGTGGGGAAGTCGAACGCGGCGAGCCCCAGCTTCTTGGGGACGGCGACCCCCGCGGTGCGCCAACGCAGCCGGCCCGCGATCATCAGATGGATCACGAGGAAGAGATCGTCATCCAAGGCCAGCACGAGCCGCTTCCCGATGCGACGCAATCCGGACACGTTCCGGCCCCGGGCCTCCTCGATGGGGGGCTCGAAGCTCCGCAGGACGAAGGGGCTGAGGATTCGGACCTCGGAGAGCGGTTGATCCAGCACTCGAGGGGCCAGACACTCCAGGTAGACCGTGACGTCGGGGTATTCGGGCATGGCCATCGAATGGTGCCAGGCCGCTCCGCGCCGGGTCCAGCCGGAACCGGAGGTGGGCCGGGGCGGTTCCCGATCAAGCCGGGACGAGACCTGGTACTCTCTCCGCAGACCCGTCGCCGGCCCCGGAACATGCCGGGGCACGCAGGAGGCAACGATTGAACTTGGAGCGTCGCGCTCTCGACCGTCGAGACGACCCCACGCCGCGCCCCCGGCCCGCCAAAATCCTCGCCCGCTGGATCCTCGCCCTCCTGGCCGTGGTTCCCCTCGTGATCTTCGCGCGCGAGTTCGTCGGCTATACGATGACCTATTCGCGCACGCAGCTCCATCCGGCGGCCGGCGTGGACGGCCCGCCCCGGGCCTACTACCTGGATTGGCGTCGGGACTGGGAAGATCTGGACGCGCTTCGTAAGGCGGCCCGCGAGGGCGTCATGGCGACACCGCGCGCCCTCCGGAAGGATGGACGCCTCGTGCCGGATCCCATCGGTGTCATCCAGGGGGGGCTCGCGATCCACGATCAGCTCCTGGATGACCCGGATCAGCCCGAACGGCGGAGGATTCTTCACGATCAGCTGGAGTGGCTTCGGACATCCGCGGTTTGGCTACCCGACAGCGTCCCCGTCTGGCCCTGCTACTGGAGCGCCGGCGAGTACGGTCTGGAGGGCCCATGGATTTCCGCCATCACCCAGGGCCAGGCGGTTTCCCTCCTCACGCGCGGCGCGACCTACTTCGACGATTCCCGTTATCTGCGCCTGGCCGGACATGCCCTGGCCGCGTTGCGGAGCCCCGCGCTGCCTCTGATCCGGTCGGTGGATGGGGACATCCTGTTCGAGGAGTTTCCTTCTGTGCCCCCATCGACGGTGTTGAATGGGGCACTGTGCGCCTGGTTGGGGGTTTGGGACTACTACCGGGCGACCGGTGATCCGGAAGTCCACGATTATGCCATACGAACGATCGCCGCGATGGATAGGCGGATCGGCGCCTACGAGCTCGGAGACTGGACGCGCTACGACCTGATCAAGACCCGGCCGGTCAGTCCCACCTACCAGGAGATCCACGCCACTTTGGCTGAGGCCGTCCACGCGATCACGAGAGAACGGACGTGGGGCGAGCGGGCCGGGAGGTGGCGAAGTGCCGCGAATCGTCCGGAGATCCGGGCGCGTGTGTTCTTTCAGGTGTTGATGGCCAAGGTCGATCGGCATTGGGGCGGATCGGTCGTGCGGCCGCGTCCGGAGGCCATGCCGTCAGGGTTGAGCGGGGCACCGCTTGCTGTTCGCGAGAACTCGGCGAACCGGCCTTGAGGACCGGCCATCCGGCGCCGCTTTCCGAGGGCGTCCTTTCGGCCGCGGGAGTCGATGGTCCGGTCCGTCTATCGGCTACTGGCGCTGCAGCTCCCGACGTTGGAGGCGCAGGGCTTCGGCAGTGTCTTCCACGCTCGCCTTGAGATAGGCGGTGAGGGCTGCCGCGGGCTCGTCGCCGGTCTCTGCGGTGGGGTGTTCCCGCAGAACGCGATGTGCGCTCTCCAGGAGCGCCCGTAGCTCCCGGAACTTCGATCGGCTCTCGGCGAGCCGTTCCTCGGCCCGCTGCTGATCGGCGTGGACCAGGCCGGAAGTC
>JAGQHR010000872.1 GCA_020431745.1 Candidatus Eiseniibacteriota bacterium | reverse complement strand
TGTGCGAGCGCGTCGAGGATCGCGGCTTCCTTGCGGAGCCAGGGCTCGACCTGTCGCCGTTTCGGGAGCTTGCAGAGCCACGCGACGCCGGTGTCATCGGTGACCCGAAAGACATCGCAATCCCATCCGTGGGCGACCCAGCGCGGCGCGACGTCCGGGGTGAACTGCGGGCTCCCGGAGTAGCGCCCGGATGCGAGCGAACGAGCGAGACGCTCTCCGAGTGCGGCGTGATCGAACGAGTGGTCGGTGTCCCAGGGTTCGGCCATGGCCTGATCCTACCCGGACGTTGCCGCTGCGTCTTCCGAGGTGTCGCTTCCGGGTGCGGCGAACAGGAAGAGCTCGCCCGCCAGGATCTCTCCACGCTCCCTGCGGCACGGGGCTTCCCGAACTGCAGCGAGGACGAAGCCGTGTCCGCGGGCCAGGTCGGTCACATACGTCCGATGGTGGGCGAAACGACCGCTCGGTCGCAATGCGAACGTTCCTTCCTCCAGCGACTCGGTGGAGAGGGCGATCAGCCCGCCGGGCGCGACGCGAGGCCGCAACGCGCGAAAGAGCGGTTCCAGGTCCCCGACATAGATCAGCACGTCGGTCGCGGCGACCAGATCGAAGACCTGCTCGGTCTGTTCCAGGAACGCAACGACATCGGCTTCGACGAGGGAGTCGTGCACCCCCGAGAGCGCGGCTCGTTCGAGCATGCCCGCGGAAAGGTCCACTCCGGTCAGTCGGGTGCACCGCTCGCGCAGCAGGCGTCCCAGCAGCCCCGTGCCGCACCCCAGGTCGAGCGCGGACGCGAATCGATCGGGATGCACCTCACGGATCAGGGCCGCCAGATCCTCCGGCACCCGGTATCCCAGCTTCTCGACGAGATCTTCGTCGAACCGGGGAGCGTACGCGTCGAACAGCTCCCGCACGTAGGAGGCCTCGGCCTTGGCGAGCGAGCGACCGCGGAGGGCCGTGACGAGGTGATGCAACGCCGGACGATCCAATCCCAGCCGGAGCGCCGTCTCGTAGCAATCGGCCGCATCCTCGAAACGGCCGAGCTCCTTGCGGACGTTTCCCAGATTGTTCCAGGCATTCGGCTTCGTCGGATCCAGTTCCACCGCGCGTCGATAGGACGCCTCCGCCTCTTCCGTCTCGCCGATCCGGTGCAGCAGTCTTCCGCGGGTGTAGTGGGCCGCCGCGTTGTCGGGCTCTCGCTCCAGCAGGAGAGCCAGGTGTTGCGCCGCGTCGGGCCAGGCTCCCGTTTCCAGCTCCAGGGACGCGAGGTTGAGGAGAGCGCCGGACTGCTCCGGGTCCTGCGCCAGCGCCGTGCGATAGGACGCGATCGCCTCTTCGGTTCGACCCGTCATCGCCAGGACGTTGGCCCGATGGACATGGATGCGGGGAGGAACGTTCGTCGCGGCTCCTTCCGCGGATCCCGTCCCGGCCTTCTCCCGCAGCAGGGCGTCGAGTAGGTCGAGCGATTCGGCCGGATGGCCGGTTTGCGCGAGCGCGATTGCCAGGATCTCGCGGGTCGCGGGATCGTTCGGCCAATCGAGCAGGATGCCCTCCGCGAGCGATCGTGCCGAGGAGGCGTCTCCGGAAGCGAGCGCGCTCCCGGCCTCGGACCGTCGCGTCGCGAGGGATCCTCGGTCGGAGGATTTCGGGGACCGGGCACCGCTCGGCATGGGAGCCTCCTTTCGCCGCTCCGAGAGTATCATCCGCTGCGATCGGGGCCGCGACCCGTTCCGTACCGCGAGTCGTTCCAGCACCGCGAACCGTTGCGCCACCGCGACCCGCTCTGCCACCGCGAACCGTCCTACCACCGCGTGTCCGAACCGGTGGGTACAGTTTTCCCAGCAGCCGGCCGAACAGAAAGACATGAGTACGCTGCGCTCTCCCTCGAATCCCGAGTCCTGGTTCCGGGCGACCGTCCTGAGTACCGTCCTGACCGCCGTCCTGATCCTCGGTGGTTGCGCCGACCAGGAGGACCGGTGGCAGCAGGTGGAGATCCCCACCGACGCCGACTTCTGCGGGCTCTGGTTCGCGGACTCGCTGCGCGGATGGATGACCGGTGGAAGCTGGGCCATCGACGGCGGCATCGTCGG
>JAGQHR010000871.1 GCA_020431745.1 Candidatus Eiseniibacteriota bacterium | reverse complement strand
GTCGGCGGGCGCGATCGCCTCGAGGGCGGTGACCTGACGCTCCGCGACGTCCCAGCGCTCGGAGACGATGGCGGCCTCGGCCGCGCGCGCGTAGTCATCGGCCATCGGCCCGGTCGGAGCTTTTTGCGGCTCCCCGCCGCGGTCAGACGGGGACGGATCGGGTCGGGCCGGCGCCCCGGACGAAGACGAAGCTCCCGAGGCGGATTCGGTGGGGCCGGATTCGCCGCCGGTGACACTCCCGCCCGTCTCGACGCCCGTCGCGAGCCGCTCCACCGCTCCTTCCGGGGAGTCGATCGGCTCGCCGCTCCCCCCGGATCCCGCTGTGCCGGCGTCGGCTCCTGAAACGGATTCGTCCCCCCCGGCTTCGCGACCGTTCCCGGACGGGGACCCGGGAGAGCGGTCCGTGGGACTCGTCGACGAGGCGGTCGGGGCCCGCGAGTCCACGGCAGCGGCCCGCTCTTCGCCGGTTCGACCTTGCCCTGAGTCCGAGGGACGCAGCCATCCCCCCGGTCGCAGCGTGAGCCATCCCGCAGCCGCGAGCACGAGGACGCCGAGCAGCGGCAGCATCCAGACCTTCGCGCCGCGGGACGCTCCCGAGTCCGGACGCCCCGACACCGGAGCGGCGGCCCTCGCCGGCGCCACGGAGGCTCCTGCGGCTGCAGAGGGCGCTCCCCCGGCTGTGGATGCCGCTCCCGATACCTGGACCGGAGACGGCGGTCCCGGGGGCACCACCGCGCGCGTCGCGTCGTGGGCCGGATGGGAGGATCCCACTGCAGCAGGCGTTCCGCGCGCTCCGGCCACCGATCCGATCGACGAGGACGACGGTGGCGTCACCAGGCGATTGTCCGGTGGAGTCCCCTGCGACGTCGGGGTCGCGAAGCCCCCCTCCTCCGCATTCCGCGGCGTCCCGATCGGGGTGCTCTCGCGCCAGCTCGAAAAGACGGGGAGGTCCAATCGCGCCGCGACTTCGGCCGCCGACTGCGGACGATCCTCGGCTCTCTTCTCGAGGCAGGAGGCGATCACGGTCTCCCACCCCGCGGGCACCGGCGGCGCCTCGATGCCCAGATCCGCGCGTCGTTGCGCGATCGAGATCGGACGCGCGGATCGCACCTGCTCCACCACGTTGCCCTGATAGAACGGCGGCTTCCCGGCCAGGAGGTCGTAGAGCGTCGCTCCCAGCGAATAGATGTCATCCGTGACCTGCGATCGCTCCCCCATCATCTGCTGCGGACTCATGTAGGCCGGTGTGCCCGACGTGCCCGCCTGGGTGAGCGCGGTCTGCGTATCGCTGATGCTGCGGGAGATCCCGAAGTCGGCCACCTTGAGATCGCCGCTGGAATCGACCATCAGATTCCCCGGCTTGAGATCTCGATGGGCGACCTTGACCCGCGTGTGTGCATAGAACAGCGCATCGCAGAGCTTCGCGACGAGGGGAGCCAGCACGTCGGCGTCGAAGCAGCGGTTCGGTCGCTCGATCTTCAGCGCGGAGAGCGTTCCTCCGTCGACATACTCCATGGAAACACCCGCGAGGTCGGGCCCCTGGAGGAATCCGTAGATGCGCATGATGTTCGGGTGGGTCAAACGCAGGCTGTAGCGGGTCTCGCGCTTGAGGTCGTCGATCGCCTCGGGGTTGTTGACGATGAGATCCGAGAGGAACTTGATCGCGACATCCATCTCCAGCTCGTCGTCGTGCGCGAGCCAGACCACCCCGAATCCACCTCGTCCGAGGACCTTCTTCAGGGAATACCGCCCCAGGAACCGCTGACCGGTCGCGAGCTGCGCGACGGTGCGATGGGGATCGGGTGACGCGGGAGGTGGGGTCATGGCCTCGCGATCTGCTTTCCGTGTCGGATCGGGATCTACCACGCGAGTCTCACCGCCTCGCAGGATCGATGCAAGGGGCTCCAAGGTACGTGCTCCCAGGCGCCTGGAAGCCCGGTGATCTTGACAGGGGCCGGATCCTTCCCCGATCGTTCGGGGGCATTGACGCTCGCAGACGCGCGAAACGCGAGGACCGGGTTCACGGATGACCTGTTCTCAGATGGGAAAGAAATGAGCATCCCCGCGAATCTGGGAGGATTCCAGAT
>JAGQHR010000870.1 GCA_020431745.1 Candidatus Eiseniibacteriota bacterium | reverse complement strand
CGTCGGGGGGACGTTGGTCCCGATCGGGGGACACAGCCTCTTCGAGCCGGCCTCGACCGGCTGCCCCGTGGCGTTCGGACCCCACGTCGAGACGGTGCGGGACATGGCGGAGGCTCTGTGCGAGCACGGTGGAGGTACGGCGATCCCGGATGCGTCCGATCTCGGCGACTGGGTTTGGAAGCTGCGGAGCGATCCGGAGGTGGAGGCACGTTGGCGCGCCGGAGCCCTGGCGGCGGCCCGCTCCGTGGCCGGCGGTGGGGATCGTTTGATCGACTACCTGACGGAACGCGGGCTCGATCTGCGCTGAGGCGGATCCCAAAAAAGCAGCAGGCCGCGGTCCCTCGCCAGGACCGCGGCCTCGGATCCCACTGCCATCGGTGCGCGTGGGTCGATCAGTTCGGATCGACCCAGTTCGCGAAGTTGACGGGGAGAGAGGTCTCGAACGTGACCTTGTTGCCGGAGTTCGACTCTTTCCCGTGGAAGGTGATGTGCGCGTTGGTGCGGAACTCGCCGCCGTTCTGCAGCGCGGTCAGCGGAGCGCGGGTCTTGAGTCCCGCCGGCACGATCGTCAGCGAGCCGTTGAAGACCGTTCCGACTTCGACGTTCCAGCCGAGGGTGGCCGTGAATCCGTCGATTTCCTCGTCGGAATCGAACGCGACCGTGTAGCTCTCGATCGTGACCACGGAGTAGGCGCCCCCACGGACCACGAACGTACCCGGATTCTCGTCCGCTACGATCGAAACCGGGACGTTGTCCTCGATCACGAAGTCGTCGGCCGTGCCCGGAGTTCCGTCGCGTCCGTTGTTGTAGACGTCGCTGGCCAGTGCCGCGGTCTCGTTGATGTTCGATACCCAGAGCGTCGAGCGCACGTTGTCGCTGCTGCACCCGCTCAGTGCGAGAACCGCCCCTAGGAACGTGGCAATGGAGATTCGTTTCGTGTTCATGTTCGCGGTACGCCTCCGAAGTGGAGCTGGAGGATGCTGCCCAGGACCCAGCCCCCCAAGGCTGGGCATTTGTTCCCTTTATCGGCCTTGCGTATACTGCCCTGAAGGAGTTTCGAGGCCGCCTTCGGCCAAGGGACAGGACGAGGCAACTGCATGAAACAGTCCGACTTCCTCGTAATCGGGTCAGGCCTGGCCGGATTGGTTTTCGCGATCAAGGCCGCCGAGCGTGGAACGGTCCGCGTGGTCACCAAGCGGCAACCCTCCGAGGGGAGTACCGCCTATGCCCAGGGGGGGATCGCGGCGGCGGTCGGGCCCGACGACGATCTGGCCGCGCATGAACGCGACACCCTGGAATGCGGCGGAGGAATCTGCAGCCCCGAGGCGGTCGCTCTCGTCATCGAGCACGGTCCCGCCGGGGTTCAGTGGCTCGCCGACCAGGGGGTGCCGTTTTCTCGGGACAGCGATGGCAGGTTCTCGCTCGGCCGTGAGGGAGGACATACCCAGCGGCGGGTGCTCCACGTCAAGGACGCGACGGGTCGAGCGATCATGGATACCCTCCTGGACGTCGCCCGCCGGCATCCACGGATCGAGATCCTTCCGCATCACTGCGTCGTCGATCTGATCGTGCAGGGAAAGGGCAAGCCGGGCGCACGGGTGGTGGGGGCGTACGTGCTCGACGAGAGCACGCGGACGATCGACCCCGCCCCCGCCAGCGCGACCATGCTGGCCACCGGCGGCACCGGGAAGGCCTACCGGTACACCTCGAACCCGGACATCGCGACCGGAGACGGAGTCGCGATGGCATGGCGCGCGGGGTGCCGCCTGGCCAATCTCGAGTTCGTCCAGTTCCATCCGACCTGTCTCTATCATCCGGACGCGAAGGACTTCCTCATTTCCGAAGCCGCCCGCGGGGAAGGGGGATATCTCACGACTCTGACGGGGGAACCTCTGGAGATTCCCCATCCGCTGGGGAATCTCGCGCCCCGGGACGTGGTGGCTCGCGCGATCGACCAGACGATGAAGACGCGCGGTGAACGTTCGGTCTATCTGCACCTGGAGACCTTGGGCGCCGAGCGGATGCGCACGCGCTTTCCGAACATCTACGAGACCTGCCTCAGTTTCGCGATCGACATCACCAAGCAACCGATCCCG
>JAGQHR010000869.1 GCA_020431745.1 Candidatus Eiseniibacteriota bacterium | reverse complement strand
TCGAGAATGATGAGATCAGGCAGGGTCGTTTCCGCGGCGTGGATCGCCTCCAGGCCGGAATCGACGGTCTGCACCTGGAAGCCTTCCCGATCCAGGTTGTACCGGATCAGCTCCAGGATGTCTTCTTCGTCGTCGACGACGAGGATTCTGGCCTTGGACATGGGTCGTTTCCTCAGCCGGTGAGAATCGCAGACGGGTCGACGGCGGGCAAGCGTGGAACGGGTGCACCCGGCCCTGCACCGGGCGAGAAGAGCCGATGCGGAGCCCCCCGAGCCCTGGTAGGGTTCCCGCCAGGAGGCGAGCTATGCCGAAGACCCAACCCAAGAAACCCCGGTTCTCCCAGTCCCGCTTCTGGCCCGTCCTCATGACCAATTACCGGCGGATGCGGCGGACCCAGATGCGCGATCTGTTCGCGAAGGACCCCCATCGGTTCATCCGGTTCTCCCTCTCCAACGAGGACCTCCTGCTCGACTTTTCGAAGAATCGGATCTCTGAGGAAACGATGACCCTGCTCTTCTCCCTGGCGCGGGAGCAGGGTCTGGAAGCGTTCCGGGATCGGATGTTCGCGGGAGAGGAGATCAACCTCACCGAGCATCGGCCCGTGCTGCACATCGCGCTCCGGAATCGATCGCACCGGCCGATCTTCGTCGGGGGCGAGGACGTGATGCCGGCCGTGCGCGCCGAGCTCGAGCACATGAAGCGGTTCTCGGACGAAGTACGCTCGGGTCGATGGACCGGGTACACGGGAGAGCGCATCACCGACGTCGTGAACATCGGGATCGGCGGATCGGACCTCGGTCCCGTCATGGTCACGGAAGCCCTTCGCCCCTATCGGGACGGTGGACCCGACCTCCACTTCGTCTCCAACGTGGACGGCACCCACATCGCGGAAACCTTCAAGAAGATCCGTCCGGAGTCGACGCTGTTCCTCGTGGCTTCCAAGACGTTCACGACCCAGGAAACGATGACCAACGCCCACACGGCGCGCGATTGGTTCCTGGCTCGAGCGGGAGCGGAAGAGCATATCGCCAGGCATTTCGCCGCCCTCTCGACGAACGAGCGTGAGGTGCGCGACTTCGGGATCGCGCCGGAGAACATGTTCGTCTTCTGGGACTGGGTGGGAGGGCGGTATTCGCTGTGGTCGTCGATCGGGCTCTCGATCGCCATCGGCATCGGATTCGATCGTTTCGAGCAGCTCCTCACCGGCGCCTTCGAGATGGACGAGCATTTCCGGACCGCCCCCCTGCCGGAGAACATGCCGGTGGTCATGGGCCTGCTCGGGATCTGGTACGCCGACTTCTTCGGTGCCGAGAGCCATGCGATTCTTCCCTACGACCAGTATCTCCATCGATTCGCCGCCTACTTCCAGCAGGGCGACATGGAGAGCAACGGGAAACGGGTCACCCGTGACGGGTTGGCCGTCAACTTCCAGACCGGCCCCGTGATTTGGGGTGAGCCGGGCACGAACGGGCAGCACGCCTTCTACCAGCTCATCCATCAGGGCACCAAGATCATCCCCTGTGACTTCCTTGCCGCAGCCTGCAGCCAAAACCCGATCGGCCAGCACCACGAGATCCTGCTCTCCAATTTCTTCGCCCAGACCGAGGCGCTCATGGTGGGTAAGCCGGAGGCCGTGGTGAAGGCGGAGCTCAAGGAATCGGGGCTCAGCCCGGCGGGGGCGCGGGCGCTGTTGCCCCACAAAGTGTTCCCCGGAAACCGGCCCACCAACAGCCTGCTCTATCGCAAGCTCGATCCCAAGACGCTGGGTCGTCTGATCGCGCTCTACGAGCACAAGATCTTCGTGATGGGTGCCATCTGGGATATCAACAGTTTCGATCAATGGGGCGTGGAGCTGGGAAAGAAGCTGGCGCGCAACATCCTTCCGGAGCTGGAGGGAACCGAGCGGATCGCCAGCCACGACTGTTCGACGAACGGCCTCATCAACTACTACAAATCGTTGCGGGAGGAAGAGGACGAGGGAATGGCCTAGCCCGATTTTCTTTCGCGATCTCGCCACGAGCTCGCGGAGCAGCAGTCCGCCCGCATCGCTCGTGACCATGCCCGCGTCGAACTCCGCCTCTATCCGACGGCGACCAA
>JAGQHR010000868.1 GCA_020431745.1 Candidatus Eiseniibacteriota bacterium | reverse complement strand
CGATCACGGCAAGCTGATCGAGCAGGGGAGCCATCGCGAGCTGCTGGCGGCGAAGGGTCCGTACTATCGGCTCTACACCAACCAGCGGGTCGAGGAGGGCGCGCGCTCGGTGCTGGCGGCGACGACGGCGTAGGCCGTTCGGTCGGTGCGAGTCCCGTCGCTACTTCGACTGCGGCATCCTCGCGCACGGCTTCGCGCGGGTGCGCCGAACGGCTCACGCGGCTGGTGGAAAAGCTGGCCGACCAGCGCTTGCCGCGGTCCGTGTCGAGATGTCGGCCCGCAGCTCCTCTGCATTCGATCCGCCTCGCTCCAGCCGGTAGGCGGCGAACGTCGTCGGCCGAGCCGTTCGGGCCGACGGCGGATTGCGGGGCGTCGGGAGTTTTTTCTGCGCATCTTCCTCGGCTTTCCCGTATTGGAGGGTAGCACCGACTTCGGCCACAACGGGTTCAAAGGGGATCGTTGCAGGGATGACCGTCGCGGGAAGATGACGAACCCGCCGGGCACTCCCGGGCGCACTCGTGTGGCCGCAAAGCATTCACTTCGAGAGTCAACCTGCGGGGGGAGCCGACCATGAGCTTGCGAATCGGGAATGCGTCACGGACCGGAAGTGGCAACCGGAATCGATGGGTATCGAGGGCCTTCGGAATCCTGGTCCTGACGTGGGCGACCACCCAAAGCCGTGCCGACGTGCCCCCTGAGTACGACCTCC
Source organism: Candidatus Eiseniibacteriota bacterium (assembly GCA_020431745.1). GTDB lineage: Bacteria > Eisenbacteria > RBG-16-71-46 > CAIMUX01 > CAIMUX01 > JAGQHR01. Next base: position 1,399 of record JAGQHR010000868.1, on the reverse strand, counting down.
AGTGGGGAGGACTGGCGGTGATGCGAAATCCCGTAGGGGCCGTCGTGGGGACGAACGGCAACGTCTTCGTCGTGGAGGAAGGCAACAGCAGAATCCAGGAATTCACGCCGGCGGGCACCTCGGTGAACATCTGGGGAACGCCCGGGTCCGGGCTCAACGACTTCCGAACCCCCCAGGACATCGCGGTCGATCCGAACGGCGACCTCTGGATCACCGACACCAGCAACCAACGCGTCAAGAAGTACACGAGCGCGGGGAATCTCATCAATCTCTGGGGACAATCGGGGACCGGCGATGGTCAGTTCGCCAACCCCTGGGGGATCGCAGTCGACTCCGCCGGGAACGTCTACGTGGTGGATGGGAACAACCGGCGGATTCAAAAGTTCGACAACAACTTCAACTTCATCACGAAATGGGGTTCCCTCGGAAGTGGGCCCGGGCAGTTCAACAGCCCTCGAGGAATCGCCGTTGACGGCAACGGCAACGTATTCGTCGCCGACGCGATCAACAGCCGGGTCCAGAAGTTCGACAGCAACGGGAACTACTTGGCCGAATGGGGAACCGACGGCACCGACGACGGTCAGTTCCACTACCCCATCGGTGTCGAGGTCGACGAGAACGGAAACGTCTATATCACGGAGTCCTATAACACGCGGGTCCAGAAGTTCGACGGGAACGGTACGTTTCTCACGAAGTGGGGTACGTCCGGCCACGGTGACGGGCAGTTCCTGCAACCGCTGGGCATCGCGATCGACGTGCAGGAAAGGATCTACGTCACGGACTGGACCGACCACCGGGTCCAGCGCTTCCTCTCTCCCCAGAGCCAAGTCGAGGAGGGAGCCCTGCCCAGTGTCTCCCTGATGGATCCGAGCTATCCAAATCCCTTCGACTCCGAGACCAAAGTCCGGCTCGAAATGTTGCGAAAGGGACGAGCGTCAGTCCGGGTGTTCGATGCGGAAGGGAGAGCGATCCGGACCGTCTTCGAAGGAATGCTCCCCGAAGGCCCGCAGTTCTTGACCTGGGACGGCCGGGACGATCGCGGCCGGCGACTGTCTGGCGGTACATACTGGCTTCGCCTGGTTACCGGCAACGAGGCAAAATCGCGGAAAGTGGTTCTGTTGAAGCAGTGAGCTCCGTCTGGGGGGATGTTCTTCGCGCGGGATCGGGAGTGTTGGGTAGGAAAGCATCGAACGGTCGAGCCGGCCCGAACGGGTCGGCGCTCGAACCTGCTCGGCGAGCGCGTTGGCTGCCTCTCCGTCGGGCAGAAGCAGCTCGTCTCGCTGGCGCGTGCGGTGCTGGCCGATCCGCCGATCCTGATCATGGACGCGGCGACCTCGTCGGTGGACGCGGAGACGGAGCGGCTGATCCAGGCGGGGATCGGGGGGATGCTGAGCGGGCG
>JAGQHR010000867.1 GCA_020431745.1 Candidatus Eiseniibacteriota bacterium | reverse complement strand
TCCCTAATCTTTTTTCGAATTGCCATTCCTTCATGGGTACGTAATTTGCAAGTATCATTTGGCAATCGTGCTTTATCCTTGCAGCAAATCCCTCGTATTTGACTGCGCGATTTCCTACGCGATCTCCCAGCGACCGGGATGGGTCCCCGACACCGTTCCGGCCACGGTCGTCGTGCTCCACGGCAGGTCGATGACCAGCTGGCGCTCGCGCGGTCTCAGGATGAGCGTGGTCCCGGGTTGCACGAGAATCGCACCCGGGCGGGGTGACAGGTACGCGAACGCGGCGTCGAGGGTCGCCCGCGGCTCGTACGAGTCGCCAGGCTCCGATCCGACCCGGGCCAGCAGTCCAGAAGATGCGGCAGCCGCGCCGGGTCCGGCAGGTCCGCCGGGACGGGCGGCTGGTGCGGGACCGGCAACTGCCGCAACGCCGGTGGGTCCCGCGATCCCCACAAAGAGCGACGACGCGATCACGGTCGCGATCAGGCGCGCGCACCGGCGCGGGATTCGAGGCATCGAGATCACGCGGCGCATTATAGACCACCGGGATCAGCACGGGGGTCAGTCCGGGTCACCACGCTGTCGCCCATCCGCGGGGCACGGAAGCGTCCTCGCCGTCGGATGCGATTCGGTCGAGGGAACGTGGAGCAGACCGATCCGATATCGCGTCGACATCGACGTTCGTCGCACATCATCCACCCATGAACGCAGAGTTCCCGGATATCGTGTGCGATGGCATCGACCACTCCGTTGCCATCGCGACGACGGCACGCAAGTCCGTCGCGTTTTTAACGGATCGCTCGTTGACACATACGCCAACCTGCGTATAATCCCCGCACGCGGTTGTTCACGCGGACCTGTACAGAGGCCTTTGGGGCCACCTCTGTCGCGATCGTCATCAGAAGTTCCACCAGCTAACGCTCGATTCGCCATGGAGGTCCCACGCATGCCCCATCCATGTCGTTCTCGTCATTCCCTGTTCCGCAGCCTCGCGATACCGCTCGTCGTGATCGCTTTCGCGACGCTCGGACGCGCGATCCTCCGGTCGGCCCGCGTCGATGCAGCGGGACCCAGCGCTGCCTCGCTCACACTCGACCAAACCTCCGCGCCCGACTGGACAACCGCCCAACGGTCCCCGGAGGCGCCCACTTCCCCATCCGACACCGGCCCGCCCGACACCGAACCGTTCTACGAGGTCAACACGCACCGCGCGATTTCGAACGTCGCACTGCGACGTCCCGATTGCGTCGTCGATACGTACCTCAAGAACGAGCTTCTGCTGACGAACGGGATCTTCACGTCGACCTCGGGGGGAATACTCGCCACTCGATTGGAGGAGGGCGCCGAGCACGAGGACACCGAGACGATCTCCCGTCCTCGCAATCACTTCTACAACCCGGTGACGAACGGAGGGCTCAACGACATCTTTTCGGGGACGAGCTCGTTGCAGTGGGCCTATGACAATGCGGGCAACCAGTTCGATTGGCGCGGCGCGCGCGACGCCTACTATCGGTCGTTGACCCGCCCCACGCAGACCGAACGGTTGAACGAGCTCGCGAACACGTTCTTCGCGCTGGGTCACGTCATCCACCTCGTGGAGGACCTCGGCCAACCCCAGCATACCCGCAATGACGCGCACATCACCTACTTCCCCGGCGCTCCCTACGAGGACTACTGCCACACCAACTACGGTACCGCGGCGGCTGTCGGGGGATTGGCGACCGCACCGCTCCCGAGCTTCACGGTGATGGCCAGCCCATTTTCGGGAATCCCCGACGAGTTCGCGGCCTTCTGGGACACGGGGCAGTATACCGGACAGACGGCCTTCGCGGGGTTTGCAGCCACTCCAGGACTCGCCGAGTTCTCCAACGCCTACTTCCTTACCGACGATACGATGTTCGGAACCGTCCGGACCGTCGCGCTCCGGCGGCCCGGCACGACTCCGCTCGTGCTGCGATTGACCGAGGCCTTGGACAATAACTCGACGGCGGCCAAGCATCGCTTTGCCCATCCTTCGATCCGCAACACGAATCTGGCCTCGTTCTATCCGACGGAGACGCGCATCACTCTGCAGCGCGAGGGAGAGGACGAGACCAACCCGCTGCACTACGTGG
>JAGQHR010000086.1 GCA_020431745.1 Candidatus Eiseniibacteriota bacterium | reverse complement strand
CCATGAGCGAGTCCAGCGCCCTTGCGGCCCGGAAGAGCAACCGACAAGTCCGAGACGACCTCGGTCAGCCGGTCGCCCTGGGAACGGGATATGGTTCGGCCCAGGCCATCGCGATCGCCGTCAGGGATGCCGCGCCGGGCACTACAGGCGCTTGATTCTGGTCCTCGCTTGCATCGGCTTCTGTCTTTCCGTTTCACGGGACGCAAGCTCCGGCCTACCTACGCCGACAACCGTAGATGTGTCTGAGACGATCGCCATCGGTGTCGTAACTGCGGCCGAGGTATTCTATCGCTCCAGCGGCCCCTACTTCTGTACTCTTTACACGCTTGAAGCTACGGACATCCTGAAGGACACAGGTTCAGGCTTGCTGCAGTGAGTTCGGTGATCCGGTGACCGACCTCGCAGTTTGAGGGCTGCAGCCCGCCGGTCGCACAGGCCTTCTCAGGGCAGGGAAGCCGATCCCGCCTTCAGTCCCCATACCGGATGCTGACCGAGATGACATCGGCAAACACCCCGACGTGTCCTTCGGAAGCGCCGGCCGCTCCGTTGTGTCTGAGAGCGGTAACGCCAAACGCGGGACTCCAAGAGAGGCGTTTCCATACGGGGACGTGCGCACCGACCTTCCCGATCACGGCGAGGAATGCTTCGTCGTCCAATCCGAAACGTCCGCCGGAGGCCCCCCAGCGGTTTCCGAGCCCCAGTGCACCCGAGAAGACGAGGTAGGCGTTCTGCTGACTCCTGACGGCTCGTTTCGCTCCAACCCAGAGAATCGTGTACGTGGCACGCGAATCGTCAGGCAGACTAACCGACACTCCAGCGATCGGTGATACGGCCGCGTCGATATCCAGGAACTGAATCTCGAAATGTCCCGCGACACCCAGGGCGTCGAAGCTCGAGTTGACCATCGAGTTCGAGAGACCGAGGATCACCTCGCCTGCGGTCGCCGGACCGCCAAGGATAGTAGCTGCGGCGGTTAGGACGAACCCGGTCAGAATGCATCGAACTCGCGGGAACCGAAACAGGGTCCAACGTGGCTTGTGCATATCGGCCTCGGTAGGTGGCTTGAAGTCTCTCCACCGCTGAGCGCCGGGCGGCCCCGACCCCAGCTACACAAGATCAGGGCCAGAGTAGTCCAATCGACCGATCTGGGCACGAGCGAAATCCGAGTGGGCTGGTGAGCTGGGAGGTCGCGGTCGATCCGGTCACGCGTGCGGGCCAAGAGTGATCCGGGGCTTCACGTGGCGGGCGTCCCGGTGCCGATCCGACGGCGCGATCGTTCCGGACGGGCCGGGGCCGTGCTGCAGATGTGCCTAGCCGCTCTCGCCCAGGAGGCGCCCCGCGGTCTTCCTCGCTCGCTCCGCTTTCTGCTTCATCTCGGGATCACCGTCGGCCCAGAGATCAGCGAACTTTCCGTAGTATTCGGCTGCGCGCAGGGGCTGGCCGGTACGGTCGTAGCAGTCGGCGATGGCGGTCAGTGCCTTCGCCAGGTCGTACCGATACTCGAAGATCTTGAGCTCGTGAGACTGGTGGAGATAACGCTCGTAGTGGACGATGGCCGAGTCGTACTCCGCAGCGGCGTAGAAGATATGTCCGATCCAGACCTCTGACGTCCGAAGGTCGCCGGGCCGTGCCATTCTTCGAAACGCGGCGATCGCCGCGTCGCGGTTTCCATCCAGCATCGTCCGATACGCATCGGCAAATCGGAGCGCTTCGTCCGGCTTCGTGCGGTCCCGCTGGGGAAAGTTCGCGTCGTAGGTGTCGAGGACGGCGTCGGCCTCCGCCAACCGTCCCCGCATCACATAGAAAGCGTACAGTTGCGTGTAGGGGCGGTCTGCGAGGGGGAGGTTCTCGAACGGGTACTTTCGGAGTGCCGCCGCGACGAGACTGTCGGCGTAGGCCGCGTGTCCGAACGCCCAGTTCTCGACGAGAGCGGCGTTGATGTCGGACCCGAGATACTCGGCTCCTGAGAATGACCTCTCTGTCAGTTCCTGCCTTTCCGCGCGGAGGCGACGTGCCTCCCGGACCTGGCCGCGGATGTAGGCGAGCGCGACCGCAGTCGACAAGGAGCCCCGGTGAGCCGTCGGGCTGTCGCGATCCTCCCCCAACCTCGCCGCCGTGACCTTCTGCGCGCCTTCGTAATCCTCTCGCTCCACCTGGAGCGCCATTCGCGTGTACCAGTCGTCGCGGTCCGGATCCTGGGACGTGAGCTCGTTCAGGAGCTGCTCGGCCGCGTCGATGCTTCCTTGCCTGAGCTGGGCGGTGATCAGGCGGCCGAAGATAGCTGAGTCTCGAGGGATGCGGCGGAAGTACTCCTCTGCGGTCTTGGGGTCCCCGTCCCCCAGGTAAATCGAGCCCAGGTTGTTGAGCGCCCAGTCGTCTTCGGGATCCAGCTCGAGGAGTTCGCGATAGGCCTGCTTGGCTTTCTCGGAATCACCGCGGCGTTCGTAGTACCACGCCTCGGTCAGATACCGCTCGCGTTCGGTCAAGCGGCCGCGATGCCGAAACGCGTGCTCGGAGGCGTCGTCTACCTTCGATCTCGCCTGGAACGTGTTGCTCAGGGCCACGGAGAGCTTCCGATACGCCATGGCGAACGTGCTGTCGATTGCCGTCGCTTCTTCGAGCAGAGCGATGCCGCGGTCGTTGTCGTGGTCCGTCTCGATGGCTGCGACAGCCTCGCTGTACTTCCGTAGCGCCTGGAAAGAGGGGGTCGTCACCTGATCGAGCGGCGGGTTTGCGCGGATCGACTTCAGCGATTCGCCCATCTTCTCGCGGAGCCGGCTGGAGAGCCGGTCGATGGCCGGGATCATCTCGTCGGGTCCGGACGCATTCTCCCGAAACGCGGCCAAGGGCGTACCGGACTCCGGGCTGATGAGCCGGACCGACAGGAGGGCTCCGCTTCCGGCAGGATTGATCTGGCCGGTGATGACGGCAGGGATCCCGTCCCGCAGCGCGACCTCCTTGGCGGTTGCTTCGTCCAGACGGGTCTCGGGGTCGAGCTCCATCCGTTCCAGGGCCGACGAGACTTCCGCCGGGGTCACAAGCCGAACGACCGATGACTGGGAGAGGTCGACGGTGAACGCCTCCTTCATCGCCTGACTGAGGAGTGGGTCGTCCGTCTGGTTGAGGAAGTCGGCGATGAGGATCCGACTCTTGTCCTCGAGCACGCCCGCGGAGAGGAGGGAGGCCGCGGGTCCGATTCCCTGGGAGCGGGTGACGACGTATCCACCGATGAGAACGCCCAGGCCGACGAATGCCAGCAGTCCGCCCCCGATCGCTTTCTTCCAGGTGAGCCAAGCGCGGAGACCGCTCGGTGACGAGCTGCGGGGAGCGACTCCCGGCGCCGCGTTCGAAACGGGCTCGGCCGACCCCGACCGCGACTCCGACCGTCCGACCGGGTCGCCCGACATCGACCCGGGTACATCCGGACCGGCCTGGATCCACGCCGTTGCGACCAGGACCGGCAAGCCGATGATGAGGAGGACGAACGCTCCCGGGAGGATCCAGCCAGGGAGTCCGAACTCCAGCATGACGAAGCGAACGAGGAAGAAACCAGGACAGAGACGAGCGCAAACACGACGAGGAGACGCGGCAACCCCGCTCGCCGAGTCCGACCGGCGAACGAGTCGCTCGATCCGTCATCCGACGGACGGAGCGTCGAGCCTCGAGCGGAGCGCGGATCGTGATTCGTCGTGCCCGCAGGCGTCGCCGTGGCCGTGCGAGAAGAAAGCCCGGTTCCCGGGTTCGGACTCCGCCCTGCGGACGCGTGCTCCCTGCGCACGTCCTCCAGTTCGAGGCGAAGATCGTCTGCGCCCTGGAACCGCCGGTCAGGATCCTTCTCCAGACAGCGCCGGACGATTCGGCCGAGCCCGCTGGGGAGGTCCGTGTTCACCTCGTGGACCGGTTTGGGCGTGTCTCTGAGGATGGCGGCCAGGACGGCGGCGTTGCTCGTCCCCGTGAACGGTCGCCGTCCCGTCGAAAGGACGTAGAGCAGGACTCCCAGGGAGAAGATGTCGGACCGGTGGTCGGAGGGCTTTCCTTCGGCTTGTTCCGGTGACATGTAGGCGACGGTCCCGAGAACGCGCCCCTCTTCAGTGACGGGGGAACCGACCGTACCGGTGTCGCCCGAGATCTCGCCCCCAGCCGCGGGGTCCGTCGGGTCGAGCAGCTTGGCGAGCCCGAAGTCGAGAACCTTGACCCGCCCTTCGTCCGTCACCATCACGTTGTCCGGCTTCAGATCCCGATGGGCGATCCCCTTGCGGTGCGCGGCGGCGACCGCGTCCACGATCGGAATGGCCAGCTCGAACACACGCTCGGGCGAGAGACCGTGATCGGGCACGAGCCGGTGCAGCGGCTGCCCTTGGACGAGCTCCATCGTGATGAAGTGCCAGCCGTCGGCTTCCTCGACCGAGTGCAGCGTCACGATGTGCGGGTGGTTGAGCGCCGCGACCGCCTTGGCCTCGCGTTCGAAGCGAGCTCTCCGCTCTGGGACCTCCGCCATCCCCGGGGGGAGCACTTTGAGGGCGACGGTCCGATCGAGGCGGGTGTCCTTGGCCGCGTAGACCTCACCCATCCCACCTTGGCCGATGAGGGAAAGGATCTTATAGGAACCGAGCGTCTTGCCGACCAGAGTTCGCCCCATCCGTTCTCCTTCCAGATCTGGGGCAGTCTACACCCTGGCGATTGTGGCTGTGGTAAAGTCCTAGGGACCGCCGTGGGACCCCGTCCCACGAATCCCGGCACCGATCAGCGCGGTGCCAGCATCCTCAGCTGGAGGGATTCCCCATGAAGCTCTCACCATTCCTCTGCATTCTCGGGTTCGGCCTCGTTTTCGCCTCTGCGGCCGACGCCGGTCCGAACGCGAACGGCGTGATCGTGCTCCACTGGAACGAGTCCGTGGTGTACACGGACGGAACGGATTTCTGTGGCGAGTCTGGGTTGGAGTCGTGCAACGACGCCGTGACGACGACCAGCGCCTCGAGCACCGTCGTTCTCCACGCGTTGGCGGCATTCCCGACGGAAAACGCTCCTCGATTGGCCGGCCTTTGCTTCGGTGTCCAGTACGATGAGTTGCAGATTCGAGTCACGGACTGGGGAGCATGTGGCGACTTCGAGCTGCACGAAAACAACTGGCCGGGAAGCAACCAAGGAGTGTGCATCACCTGGAGTGAAGCGCAGACGGGTCACTTGACGGAGATCTGCTGGTTCGCCGCCTACTCCGTCTACGGCGACGCGTCCGAGCTCGCGTTGCGGGGCCACCCGCAGGGAGGTGGACTCTTCGCCGACGATGCGGTGCCCTCCAACATCGATCCAATCGCCGACTACGGGCGTTTGGGGTTCTTCCAGGACGGTTACCTACCGTGTCCGAACCCGCCGACTCCGGTAGAGCCTTCGAGCTGGGGACGCACCAAAGCCGTGTTCCGCTAGGGTGCTGCACAGGCTCTCGAACTAGGGAGCTATCAGACCCTTCGGACCTGGGAGCAACCTCGGATACAGCGTGCCCTCGCCCGGCGCTCCCGTGATGGGACGACGGCGATCAGGGGAAAGCGCTGGTCGTGGTTCACCCCGCCACGGCCCCGCGCGCGGCTGACTCATGTTCGCGGCAGATCAACTCCGAGTCATCAACGGACAAGCGCTCGCCCGTCAGTCCGCATCGGAAGCGGTCGTCCTCGCGCCCGAAGAAACGGCAGGTGTTGCAAATCCCGAACGAGCGGGCGCCGCTGCGGCGCTGCAATTCGCGCAACAGGATCATCAGTCGTTCGGCTAGGCCGCCGTCCCCTCCGATCCTGGCGATCGCCTCCGTCAGCAGGGGAGCTGGATCGGTGTCCTTCAACACTCGCCGTCCGGCCTTGGTCAATTGCAGATGCACGCGCCGCCGGTCATCCGGATCATCGCGTTTCTCGACCAATCCCTTCCGCTCCAGCACGCCAACGGTCTGTGACACCGTGCCCTTGGTGCTTCCGAGCCAATCTGTGACCGCGGCTGGTGAGTCGCTGTAGCGGTTGGCTCGAGCCAGGTAGGCGAGTGCATCGAGTTGGACGAGCTTGAGGTCATGGGCCGCCGCCAAGCGCCGCCGTTCGGCGCGGATCAGGGCGCCGAGACGCTCGAGTAGGTCACTGGTCCGTGCATTGTCCATATCTCAATAGTATCGACTCGATATGACCTTGACAAGTCGGGAGTGCTCCCTGTTAGTATCGACTCGATACTACAATGCATCGGTGGCCCTTGTGCTGGCCGCCGGGAAGTTGGGAGGGAGGAAACGAGATGAAGGCAGTGATGTCCCTTGCGGCCGCCTTGGGTGGCTTGGCCCTCATGGCGAACGCCACGTCGGCCCAGGAGCCGGTGAAGAAGAAAGGAGATCAGGAAGTGTCCCGAACGATCCATGGCTACGACTACGGCAGCGACCGGTTGCCAAGGTCCCCCGTTACGCTGGAGGACTTCGAGAAGCTCAAGGCGACCGTGCTCTTGGGCGAGGGTGATCTGAATGCTCTCAGGAAGTCGCGTGCGGTTCTCGAGCCGCAGGTCGACGAGATCCTGGATGTCTGGTACGGCTTCGTCGGCTCACAACCGCAGCTGCTGGCGTACTTCTCGAACGCTGCCGGAAAACCTGACGGAGACTACTTGCAGAAGGTCCGTGAGCGGTTCGGTCAGTGGATTCTCGATACGGCGGATGCACGCTACGATCAGGCGTGGCTCGACTACCAGTACGAGATCGGGCGTCGTCACCACCGAGTCGGCAAGAACCGGGCCGACGACGCGGATGCGGTGAACCACATCCACTACCGGTATCTACCGGCCTTGATCTATCCGGTGACGGCGACGCTCAAGCCCTTTCTCGAGAAGGGAGGTTTCGCTCCGGAGGAAGTGGAGGCGATGCATCAAGCCTGGATCAAGTCCGTGCTCCTGCAGGTGATCTTGTGGAGCCAGCCATACGTCCGCGAAGGAGACTTCTGATCAGGTTCGGGTCGTGGGCGGTGGCGAGCGCGCCGCCGCCCACGGCAGGACGCGGAGTCCGACGCAGCGCGCCGGGCCTTAGCGAATCACGGTCAGGCGCTTGGTTACGCCTACGCTCCGCCCACCCTCGTATCGGACTCGCAGGAAATAGACGCCTGCTGGCACTGGACCTCCATCAAGGCCGGTGGGGTCCCAACGCACCGCGACTACTCCGGGCCGGTCCACAGCAACGGAACGGTAGTCGATCTCCTGTCCCGTGATGCTGTAAATGGTCGTTCGAATCTATGCGACCCGGGGGACGTTGGCATGCCGGTGGTCCGGTGGAGGCACCCTTCGTTGCTTGGCGTGGTACCATGTTTGGCAGGCGATCACTGGCGGTCGGCACGTTTGATTCGGTTGGCCGCGCTCGAGAGGGGGCATCATGTTCAGGGCCCTGCTGCGGAACGGTGTACTGGCACTTCTCGCAACGCTGCTCCTCCCTGGGGCACCACTCCCTCAGGGGGCTTTCGCCGCCGACCCGATCGCCCTCGGCGGTCCCGGGGAGCCAAGACACTTCCTCGACGGTGGAGCGGGCTCGGGATCTGCCATTCCCGAACTCGATGCGTTGATCCTCGACAACATGCAGCAAAACCACATCCCCGGTGTCGCAGCCTGCGCATTCTGGGACGGCAATGTCATTTGGAGCGGCAACTACGGGTATGCCGATGTCGAGCGCGGCCTCGCTGTCACGGACTCGACCCTTTTCATGCTGGCATCGGTCTCCAAGACGGTGACCGGCACGGCTCTCATGCAGCTGTGGGAGTCAGGAGGCTTCGGGCTGGACGATGACATCGCCCCCTACTTGCCGTTCGAGGTCCACAATCCCCTGTATCCAACCGCTCCCATCACCTTTCGGATGCTTCTGACCCACACTTCCAGCATCCGCGACGATCGGGGACTTTTCGACGTGGTGACGGTACCGGGAGACTCTCCGATCGCGCTCGCCCAGTTTCTCCAGGACTACCTGACTCCCGGCGGGCTGTACTACGATCCGAACGAGAACTACACGCAGAGCGAGCCCGGATCCAGTCACGAGTATTCCAGTATCGGAGTCGCGCTCGCGGGATACCTCGTCGAGATCATCGCGGGCCAGGACTTCGCCAGCTATTGCCAGGAGAGTGTTCTGGATCGGTTGGGCATGGAGGACACCTCGTGGTTCCTGGCGCCCCTCGACACGACGCGAATCGCCCGACCGTATCGTTGGGTCAGCGGGAGCTACCTTCCCTATACGCACTACGGATATCCGTTCTACCCGGCGGGACAGCTGCGGAGCACGGTCTCCGAGCTGGCGCGTTTTCTCATGGTCTTCACTGGGGGAGCCGAGGGAGTGCTCGAACCGGAGACCGCACAACTGATGAACACCCTGCACTTCCCGCCGGACCAGGGTCTGATCTGGTTTCGCACGAGCGCCGACGGATACGAAGCCTGGAAACACACCGGCGGCCACTATGGGGTGTCGACCTACGTACTGGTGCTTCCGTCAGCAAGAAGCGGAATGGTCATCCTGACCAATGGTGAGGCGTCCACCACTCCCATGCCCCTGTGGATCTGGAACTACGTGCTGAGTCAGCCCGCGGCAGTAGGGGACGGTGATCGCCACGCGGCCGTCCGTCTCATGCCCTCCGTTCCCAATCCGTTCCGCTCTGGCACCACCATTCGATTCGATCTCGAACGCGACGGGCCTGTCACCCTGGAGGTCTACGATGTGCAGGGCCGGGCCATCGCCACCTTGCTCGATGAGGCCGTGCCGGCCGGAAGACACTCGGTTGGGTTCGATGCAACCGGCTTGGCGGACGGGGTCTACCTGTTTCGTCTCCGAACCGATCGCCGCTCGTTCTTCCAGAAGGGCCTCCTCATTCGGTGAGACCGAGCTGCCGGATCAGTCCGCGACGGCGTTCTGTC
>JAGQHR010000866.1 GCA_020431745.1 Candidatus Eiseniibacteriota bacterium | reverse complement strand
GTGGATCGGGACCGGTTGGTTCATCCGACTTTGGTGTTCGACTCCGAAACGGCGGTCTGGATCGCTCGTATCTGTCGACGCTTGGACGGACTTCCGCTGGCGCTCGAGCTTGCGCCGGCGCGGGTCCACCAACTGACGTTGGATCAGATCGAGGAACGTCTAGAACAGCGTCTTCGAGTGCTCACCTCCAGTCGCTCGACGATCGCCCACCACCCCTCCCTGAGATCCACGGTCGAATGGAGCGTGGATCAGCTTTCCCCGGGGGAAGCCAAGATCTTCCCGCGGCTTTCCGTCTTTCGCGGCGGTTGGGACCTGGAGGCGGCCGAGGAGGTGACCTCCGACGAAACCGACGCCGGAGACGACGGCCGGCCGAAGCTCGAATCGTGGCAGGTGCTCGATCTGCTGGCCTCTCTTACCGAGAAATCCCTCGTCGAGATGGTGACCGTAGCGGGAACGGATGCCGGGGGCGTGGCCCGTTATCGAATGCTCGAGACGATCCGGGAAATAGCGCGGGAGAGGCTCGAGGCCGCCAGGGACGGGGAGGAGGTCATCCGCAGACACCATCGTTACTTCGTCCGGTGGGGGGAGTCGGCGGTCGACCGGCTGCACGGCAAGACCCAGGCTCAGTGGTTGGCCCGCCTGGCCGCCAATCACGACAACTTCCGCTTCGTCTTCGAGGATCTGGAAAGCGGCAGAACGTCACTCGAGGTGGCGGTGCGGCTGGCCACCGCCCTCGAGCGATACTGGACGGTTCGGAGTCACTATGCGGAGGCCCGGTCGATCTGCGAGCGACTGGCCAGAGTCGAGCGAGATGCGACGTCGGTGCAACGAGCCACGGCGAGCGCCCTCGCGGCGCGGTTTGCGGCCCTCCAGGGCGACTATCCGAGCGCACGCATGCTCGGGGAATCCGCGGTGGCCGTTTGGGTCGAGCTGGGGGATGAGGAACGCGAGATCGAGTGCCTGAGCCACTTGGGCAACGTGGCCCAGGACTCCGGAGACTATGGGGAATCTCAGCGCATCCACGAGTCGATCCTGGAGCGCCTGCGTGATTCCGAATCGACGGCCGAGCTCGCGGTCACCCTGAATAGCCTCGGCAACGTCTGCTACATGCGGGGAGACTACGATCGAGCGCTCGCCTACTACGAAGAGTCGTTGTTGCTAAACCGGAGACTCGGTGATCCATCCGTGGTGGCGATTTCGCTCAACAATGTGGGGAACATCGCAGCGGTCAAGGGGGAGCTCCGGAGAGCCCGCGAGGCCTACGAGGAATGCGCCGAAATCATGGACGGGCTGAAGAATCAGCGCGGCGTTGCCATCTGCCACAACAACCTGGGGTACCTCCGTCACACTTCCGGCGAGCTCGCTGACGCTCGGAGGCACTACGAGACCAGCCTGCGCCTGTTTCGTGACCTCGGGAACGACTACGCGATCGGTGAGTCCTTGTACAACCTGGGCGGTGTCGTGCTGGGACTCGGTGACTACGAAGCGTCTCGCACCTACCAGCAGGAGAGCCTGGCCATCCAGGTCCGCCTCAACAACGATCACGGCTTGGCCCGAGCCATCGAAGGGCTGGGCGTGCTGGCCGGGGAACTGTCGAAACCGGCCGAGGCGATTCAACTCCTGGCCGCTGCAGAACGGCTGCGGGAGGGGATCGACTCTCCGCGATCTCCTTCTGAGGAAGCCGAGATCGATCAGGTGCTCCCTGCACTGCGGTCGGCTCTGGGAGCGCGGTTCGATGACCTCTGGCAAGCGGGGCGTGCGGCCGACCTGGACAGTGCGATCCGGCTCGCTTCGCGGATCTGAGTCGGCCTCTCTATCGGTCTAGTCCCGGGCCATTTCGTGAGCCAACCACGTCCGGGCGACGGCCCAGTCGCTATCGACGGTCCGCCTCGATACCCCCAAGACCGCTGCGACTTGTTGAACCGACATGCCGGCGAACGCCTTGAGCTCGGCGACCCGTGCCATGCGGGCGTCTTTCTGTTCGAGCTTGGTCAGGGCCCGATCCAGTCGCAGCGTGTCGAGGGCCGGCTGCCCGCCCACGATCTGGCTGCTGTTGAGGGTGACCTTCTGTTGGTGTCCGCCGCGCTTCGCCGCAGACTTGCGCCGGGCGTA
>JAGQHR010000865.1 GCA_020431745.1 Candidatus Eiseniibacteriota bacterium | reverse complement strand
GCGAAGGTGACCGGTCACCGCGTCGTCGTGTTGATCACGGACGGCGAAGAAACCTGTGGCGGCGATCCCGCCACGGCGGTCGAGGCGCTCGCGAAGTCGGGAGTGGAGACGCGGGTCGACATCGTCGGATTCGCGATCGATGAAGCGGACCTCAAGAACACGTTCCGCTACTGGGCGAGCCTCGGTGGTGGCAGATTCCACGACGCGGCAGATGCCGGCACGCTCGGAGCGTCTCTGATCGAGGCGCTGCGCACTCCGTTCCACGTGCTGGACGCCTCCGGATCGATCGTCGCCGACGGATTGGTCGGCGGGGAACCGGTGCCCCTGCCGGCAGGCGAGTACCGAATCCGTCTCCAGGCGCACCCACCCGTCGAGCACCCGGCGACGGTGAGTTCGGGAAAGGAAACCCGGGTCACTCTCGTCCCGTGACGACGAGCCGACGGGTGCGCAGGAAGGTTTCGCCGCGCGCCCAGACGAAGTAGATGCCGTCGGACAGGCCCGCGCGGTCGATCGTCCATGTCGCGGTCACCCCGGCCTCGAGCCGTCCCTGGAAGAGGGTGCCCAACCGTCGTCCGCGGACGTCGTGCAACGTCACGGTCGCGACTTGAGCCCGGTCCACCGTCAGGGAAACGCGGCTGGCCCGCGCCACCGGGTTCGGCCGCGGAGCGGAGAGGAGCACCCACGGGCGGGTATCGGTCCCCTCGACGTCGGACACCGGGTTCGCGACGGAGTAGGCGACGACGACCGGCGGGTTGGCGTAGGTCCCTTGCTCCCGATCCGCCTTCTGGATGGTGAGGTAGAGGAGTCCGGCCGTGGCGTCGAAGGAGCCTCCGCCGATTTCCTCGGTCTCGTTCTCGAAAGGCGTGGGGAACGCGCCGTATTCGTAGGGCCGAACGTCGTACGGATTCATCGCGCCCGCCTTGACGGCGAGCAGATCGTTCACGTCCCAGAGCCAATAGTATTGGTAGTAGTCATCGGGATCGGGCGCACAGTAGCCCCCACATTCGTGGCCGTTGGATTGGATGCACTTGTAGCAGACGCCGCTGGCGTGTCCGCCGGAGTATCCGATCGTGACGTAGGTGCGCGTTCCCGGTGCGACGAACCCGTAGGTCGCGCGGGAGAGATGGGTCCACAGATCGTTCGTGCCCGTCTCGTTCGACAAGTCTTCGTGGAGCGGATGCGCGAGGTCGAAGTCCAGCAGGGTGGTGGTCGGGATGATCTCGCTCGGATCTCCGTCGAATCCTGTGGGATCGAAGGCAAACGCGGACGGCCCGACGCTGGTGCGACTGATGATGGGGATGCCGCTGGATTGCCCCGTCAGGTACGAGCCGCCGAGGAGGGGGCGCCATTCCGTCGGGATCTCCGAGATCCATCCCGAGGTGTGTCCCGCGCCGCCGGCGACGGTGAAGTAGCCGTCGACCGAGGAGTCGGACAGGTCGTCGAGGTCACGGAGCGCGGCCGTGGTGTGAGTGTTGTCGCCGGGTGCGTCGTAGTACTCGTAGGCGTTGACGATGAGCTCCCATCCCTGCGTGGCCTGACGGATCGCGAGGCCGCCGATGCGGTTCAGGTTCTGGGGATTCCCGTCGGGCGTGCGATCGAGCACGCTGCGGAACGGCTGCACGGGTGGATCCGCCATCTCCAGATCCGCGAGGATCGTGCTCGCGACCAGGGGCGGCATCCCGAACTCCGCGACCGCCTGCTGATGGCTGTGTCCGACGATGAAGAGGGAACCGCGGGAGGGTGCGACCACGAAGGGGCCCTCCGAGTAGTCCAGGGAAGACTCCCCGAACGTTCCGGTGGGGAGGCGGAACGCGCCCTGGTAGGTGAAGTCTTCGAGATGCAGAAGTGGCTGCTGCGTAGGATCCGCGTGGGCCGGAGGGACCGAGACGAATGCGACGGCGAGCACCGGCGCGAGCATGATTCGGAGCGCGGATCGAAGCCGGGTCGGGCCGGAATCGGGCGCACGGCGGCTGCGATTCCGGTGCGGCTGGCCTCGATGCGAGGTGGACGTCATGACGGGACCTCCCTTGCCGGTCCCTCCTCGCGATGGCGAGAAGGACGTTCCCGAGCCCCATTCGACGCGAGGGGAGCGCGGGAACGTTCGTAGAGCCCC
>JAGQHR010000864.1 GCA_020431745.1 Candidatus Eiseniibacteriota bacterium | reverse complement strand
TTCTCGTCGTGACGGGCCGCAGCAAGCCCTTGATCGTCCGGACGTCGGCCCAGGATGTCTTCTGGACCAGTCGGTGGAGGAAGTCCTGGTTCGACGCCTCGGCCACGTTGCGGGCCCGCGTCAGCTTCGCTCGCGTGCGGCCTCCCGACGCGCGGGCCGCGGTGCGCAGCAGGGGAGGAAGGGCGTTCCGCAAGACAGTTGGCAACCGTTGATAGTCGCGGGCGAAACGCTCGCCCTGATAGTTGGTGTAGCCGGAAAGGACTTCATCCCCACCGTCACCGCTGAGCACCATCTTGACCTCCTGCCGTGCGAGGCGGGAGACGATGCCGGTGGGAATCGCCGAGGAGTCTCCGAAGGGTTCGTCGTAGTGGTGCATGACCTGGTCGAGCGAGTCCTCGAAGACGGCGGGGTGGACCTCGTGTTCGTGATGCTCGGTGCGGAAGCGGTCCGCGACCATCCGCGCCAGGGGGCGCTCGTCGTAGTCCGCTTGGGCGAAGCCGATCGTAAAGGTCTGCACGGGCCGATCGCGCAGCTCCGCCATCAGGGCGACGACGCAGCTGGAGTCGAGACCGCCGCTCAGAAAGGCGCCGTAGGGCACGTCGGACCGCATGCGGAGCGACACGGAGTCGCGGAGGAGTGAGGCGAACGTCTCCCGCGCCGCGTTCCCGTTCAGGATCATGGCGTCTTCATCGATCGCCGGCAGGTCCCAATAGCGTCGGACCTCGGGATCTCGTCCTTCCTCATGGATCAGGAGACAACCGGCGGGCAGCTTCGAGACGCCGCGGAAGAAGCTGTGCGGAGCGGGGAGGTACCCGAGCGAGCAGAACACCTCCAGCCACTGCAGGTCGCGTTCGCGCGGCACGCCGAAGGCGAAGAGGCTCTTCATCTCGGATCCGAAGACCAACGCATCCGCGGTCTGCGCATAGTGGAGCGGCTTCTCGCCGATCCGATCGCGTGAGAGCACGAGGCGTCGCCGCGGCTCGTCCCAAAGGGCGATGGCCCACATCCCGTTGAAGTGCGAGAAACAGTCGAGTCCCCACTCCTCGTAAGCCTCGAGGATCACCTCGGTGTCGGACTGGGTTCTGAACCGGTGCCCGAGCGTTTCGAGCTCCGCGCGCAGCTCGAGGTAGTTGTAGATCTCACCGTTTTGGACGATCCGCAGGTTGCCGGAGAGACTGGCCATCGGCTGGTCACCGGTCTCGAGATCGATGATGGCCAAGCGGCGGTGACCGAGCGCGACATTCCGGGAGACGTACTGTGCTTCACCGTCGGGGCCACGATGGGCGACGGACTGAGTCATGCGCTCCAGGATTGCGCCATCGGCCGGACGTGCCGGATCGAGATAGACGTAGCCCGCGATTCCGCACATAGCCCCTCAAGCCGTCGGCTTGATTCCGCGTCCCTCGATTCCGTTGTATCCGAACGCGACTTCGATCGCGCCGAGGCCGGCATCCTTGCACCAGCGGGTGACCGTCTCGATCGTTTGGGGGAAGTCGTACCGGGGAGAAAGCATGTCGAATGTGTCGAGCACGGCCCACTCCTTGAGAGTCTCTTCCCGGAGGTCGTAGGTGCCCCGGTAGTCCGCGATCAGGAGCTGCCAATTGATGATGCGGCCGTAGGGCAGGCGATGGATCCACTTTGCGAGGGGCCACATCAGTCGGACGTGGCGCGGCGTCAGCCGGTAGAGCCTGGCCGGGTCCATTTTTCGGGTGAGGGGCCGTACCCAGTACTTCGTGACGAGCATGTGCTTGAAACGCGCACGACGCTTGTAGACGTCGACGACGAGATTGCCGCCCGGGCTCACGACCTGGACCAGCGAGCGGAGGGAGCGTTCGGGATCAGGCGTATGTTGGAGGACCCCGAAACAGAACACCTTGGGAAACGACTCGGGCCGGAAGGGCATCCGGTAGATGTCCGCTTGCACGATCAAGAGATTCGGGTGGTGCCCGTTCGAGGCGTAGTTGGCCTCCACGGCGTAGCTGTAATCGAAGGAGATGACCATCGCTCCGGTGGAAACGGCCTGCTCGGTAAACCGGCCGGATCCGCTTCCGGCTTCGAGGATCAGCTCACCCGGCAGGGCGTGCTCCCAGCGCGTCTCCTCGAAGAACCGCTTCTC
>JAGQHR010000863.1 GCA_020431745.1 Candidatus Eiseniibacteriota bacterium | reverse complement strand
GAGCGCATCTTCACGTATCGGCAGCGGGTGCTCTCGGAAACGTTCGGCAGCGCATGACGGAAGACCGAGAATCCTCTCCGTCGCCCCCGCGCGAGGATCCGACCGGACCGGATGGATCCGACCGACACATCCCGGTCGGTGTCAGCTCCTGTCTGCTCGGTCAAGAGGTGCGCTTCGACGGAGGACACAAGAAGAACGACTTCGTGACCGCGACGCTCGCACCGTTCGTCCGATGGATTCCGGTCTGTCCCGAGCTCGAGGTCGGGATGGGCATCCCCAGAGAAGCGCTCCGGCTGGTCCGCGCGGAGGAGACCATCCGTCTCGAGGCCAATCGATCCGGCCGGGACTGGACGGACGCCATGGAACGATTCAGCGGCACTCGCGTCGAGGCGTTACGCGCAGAACGCCTCCGCGGCTTCGTTCTCAAGAAGGGATCCCCTACCTGCGGACTCGAGCGCGTGCGTGTCTATGCGGAGTCGGGCCAGTCCTGTCTCCGAGAAGGACGCGGGCTCTGGGCCCAGGCTCTGGCGCGTTCGTTTCCGCATCTTCCACTCGAAGAGGAAGGCCGGCTGCAGGATCCGAGGCTCCGCGAGAACTTCGTCACCCGAATCTTCGCTCACGACCGATGGTTGCGATTGCGGAAGACGCAGCCGGGTCCGGGCGATCTGGTCGCGTTCCACACCGCGCACAAGATGCTGCTCCTCGCGCACAGCCCGCGGCACTACCGGGAGCTGGGACCGTTGGTAGCGCAGGCGGGACGAGCTTCCCTCCCGGAGCTGTTGGATCGCTATGAAGAGACCTTCATGGCCGCGCTGAGCCAGCTCTCGACGAGGGGACGGCACTGCAACGTGCTCCAACATCTGATCGGCTACTTGGAGGATGATCTCCCGCAGCAGGACCGCGACGAGTTGCATCGAACGCTGGCCGAATACCGAGCCGGCTGGGTGCCGCTGGTCACTCCGTTGGTGCTCCTCCGGAGCTACCTCAAACGGCTCGACCACCGGTGGATCGAAGCCCAGCACTATCTGGACCCCTACCCACGCGTGCTCGGGCTCCGCAGCGAAATCTAGGCCGCCAAGGCTGGGCGGCCCATCCAACGGAGCCGACTTGCCCGCGCGTGGATCGCGCGGGTAAGAGCGCTTTCGATCGTCAGCCGCGCTGCGTTTTCTCGCGCGCCAACAGCCCTTCCAGTGCATCCCCCAGGCGCCGGTACTCCTCCATCGCGTTGTAGAGCGCGGCAGAGATCCGGACGTGCCGCGTGGGCGGCGCGGGCCAGTTGTTGACCACGACTTCGATACGATGCTCCTGCCAGAGCTCTTCCTGCAGAGGGTCGAGGAAGAGTGGCGTCAGCGGGCGCGCCGCGTCCGGCAGCGGGATCGTCGCCATGCTCCCGATCATGTCTTCAGGAGCCGGGCTCTCCACTCCCAGCCTTTCGCACAGGTGCCGGCGCGCTTCCAAGGCCAGCTCCCGATTGTGCCGGATGATCTCCGGCCAGCCGCCCGGAACGAGATCGCGCAGGAATCGGATCGCCGGTCCGACACACAGCTGCGGGGTCACGTCGTGCGTACCCGTCCAATCGAACTCGAGCTGAAACCGCGATCGATCCCGGCGCGTGGAGTTCGCGCCGTGGCTGATGGTGAGCGGACGAACCCGCTGCTGCAAGTCGGGACGGACGTAGAGAAAGGCCGCCCCCTTGGGCGCGCAGATCCACTTGTGGCAGTTGGCGGTGTAGTAAGCGATCCCCATCCGCTCGATCTCCAGCGGGACCATCCCCGGCGCATGGGCGCCGTCGACGAGAACGTCCACCCCGCGCCGTGCCAGCTCGCCCGCGAGCGTTTCGATGGGCAGCACCAGGGCCGTGGGACTCGTGATGTGATAGACGAGCGCGAGCCGGGTGTGCGGGCCGACCCGGGAGAGGAAGGCATCGACGACCTGGTCGGCAGCCTTGAGCGGGAAGGGCACGGGAACGGTGACGATGCGGGCTCCGGCGCGCTCGGCCACGAAATCCAACGCATTCCGGCACGCGTTGTAGGCGTGATCGCTGGCCAGGATCTCGTCCCCGGGACGCAGATCGAGCGATCGCACCACCGCGTTGACTCCGGACGTGGCGTTGGGCACGAAG
>JAGQHR010000862.1 GCA_020431745.1 Candidatus Eiseniibacteriota bacterium | reverse complement strand
GCGTCGGGCCCGGCCGCTCCACGGTCGATATCCCGAGGGTCGGGAAGCTCGATGCGCCCTTCGAAGATCGATCCGATGATGCTTTCCTGGCGCCAGGTCTGACCGGGTTGGAGCGCCCCGTCCGCCCACAGGCACGCGAGTTTGGCGCTCGTGCCCGTGCCACACGGCGAGCGGTCGTACTGGCGTCCGGGACAAAGCACGAAGTTGCGGCTGTCGGCGACCGTCGAGCGATCGAAGAGCTCGATGTGATCGATCTCGGCCCCGCCGTCGCCGCGGATACCGTCAGCCCGCAGCGCGTCGAAAACCGCGCTCGTAACGGCGGTCAACCGTTCGACGTTCGCGAGCTCGAGGCGCTCGTCGTGTTCCTGGATCAGGAAGAACCAGTTGCCCCCCCAGGCAACGTCGCCGCGAACGGCGCCCACACCGGGCACCTCCAGCGCCACACCCTTCGCGGTCCGCCGGCTGGGGACGTTGCGGACGCTGACTTCTCCCGATTCGTACAACGTGGCGGTGACCGGGCCGACGGGCGTGTCGATGCGATGCGCTCCGGGCCGGATGCGGCCCAGATGGGCGAGCGTCACGACGAGACCGATCGTGCCGTGCACGCACATCCCCAGATAGCCGACGTTGTTGAAGAAGATGACGCCGAAGTCGCTGGCGGCGGATTCCGGAGGCACCAGCAGCGCACCGACGAGAGGATCGGACCCGCGGGGCTCGTTCGTAACGGCGGACCGGAAGCGATCGTGCTCGGTGCGAAACCGTTCACGCCTCGCGGCGAGCGAACCGGCTCCGAGATCGGGTCCCCCGGCGAGCACGACCCGGGTGGGCTCTCCCGCGGTGTGCGAGTCGATCACGGACACGCGTTGGATGGTCATGGTCCCCACAATACACCGGCGGCCGGAGCGCCTCCAGATCGACGATGCTGCGAAAATCCAGCGACGAAGGCGTTCTCGCCGGGTCCAGGCAAGATGGAACTACCGGCTCGCAGGTCGAGGATCGAGCCCTCCCCGACGGAGTGGTCGAGGGAATGGCGAACAGCTCTATCTCATCGGAGAATCACCATCTTTCGGGTCGCCTCTCGCGATCCCGACTCCAGGCGATACCAGTAGATACCGCCGGCCAGCCGACCCGGCCTCAGTTCGATCTCGTGCGGTCCGGCCGGTCTCGTTTCATCCACCACTTCCCGGACGAGCCTTCCGGAAGAGTCGAAGATCGAGAGACGCACGCGACCCGCTTCCGGCAAACTGAACCGGATTCGTGTGGATTCCACGAACGGGTTCGGATCGTTCTGCCGCAACGCAAAGGCGGGCCGATCCGCGGGCGTCTCCGGGATCGGGGTGTCCGTCGTGGCGGTGACCATCAGGTCGACGGTCAGGACCGCCTGGGGAGTCCTTGGATCATTGTTGAGGAGGCCGACCGAGCAGCCCAACGTCGTATCGGTGAGCGCCCTCGCATCGACGCACACGGCGAGGATCACACTGTCACCGGGCGCCACCTCCGCCTCACGGGGCGTGATCGAGAGCCAGGCGCAGCTTCCGATCGTGCCGTGCCCGACCTCGGGCATCCAGTCCGAAGTCGTGCCCATCGCTCGAATGGCTCCGTCGGCTGCCGCCCCCGCGCTCCGAACCGGCACCGGACGCCTCGAACCACCATCGCAATACCCGGGGAGCGACGAGACGCTCACGTTCATGATGCCGTCGTCGTTGCGCAGATCCGAGAGGGGAACGGTGAATCCAATCGTCCGTTCACCGGCTTCCAGAAAGTAGCCGTTCAGGTACTCTCCCGTGACCGCATCCAGGAGTGAGACGAAGTTGCCGCAGTAGTTCTCGATCACGATTTCGAACTCCGCGCCCACGTCTTGGGTGGCGAGCCCGTATCCTTGAGCCGGGGGGTGCGTGCCGGTGCTCGGATCCCGATCCGTATCGAGGGAGATGAACGCGTACGGAGGATCCTCGGACAGCGGGTCCTCGAAGACCAGTCGGAACGCCAGCTCCGTCGAGCTCCGCGCCACATCCAGCGCGACCAGGTCCGGCCCGGTAGTATCGAACATCGGATCATCGAGAACCCGCTCGAAGTCGGCACCGCTGAAGCCCGAGCCTGTCTCCCCCGGCCGAAGGCCGCTC
>JAGQHR010000861.1 GCA_020431745.1 Candidatus Eiseniibacteriota bacterium | reverse complement strand
GGACAAAGTGGGTCCCACTGGCATCGGTGACCGTCTCTCCGGTCTGTGGCACCCAACCCATCGTTAGAACTCGAGGTCTTCGCTCGACGGGTAGTCGACGAAGGTCGGCAGGTCTGCCTGGGTGCGAACAGGCCGTTGAGCGGCGGTCGTCACCGCGTAGGTGACGTAGCGAAAGAACTCGGTGAGCATCTCAACCGCCTCGACCGGGACGACCTCGCCCTCGTCACCAGCGAAGCGCTTGAGCACGTCCTGCCGGGCATCAGCTCCGATTCCGACGGCGAAGCGCAGCGCTCGCCGAGCCTGCTCCGTTGCGTCGAGGTCCTTCAGCGGCTGCTCCCACTGATCGGTGGGGATGCCATCTGATACGAGCACCAGATTCGGGCGGTGAGATCGCTCCGGAACGATCGAGGCGTCCTCCAGCAACTGCTTGGCCAACTCGAACGCTGCTCCCATCGGTGTCGCTCCGCCAGCAGTGAGGGGTGCCCACTGGACATCGCCCACAGCAGTCGGTGAAAGGTGCAGCGCAGCGGTGCCTCCGAAGGAGATCGCCGAGATGATCAGCTCGCATCCCGGCACCTGCAGCTGCTTGAACGCGTCGACCATGCGGGACACTGCGTCGTTCAGGACAGTGATCTTCCCGTCCACCGCCATCGACCCTGACGTGTCGGCAAGGACCACCACCAGCATCGGCCGAGGGGTGGGAGCAGTGACCTCGATGGGCATCAGAACTCTTCTCCTGTGTGCATCACGGTGCGTGGCTCGTCGCGGGCCTCTCTGCCTCGTCTTGCCACCGGCTCCATGTCGAACGGAAAGCGTCGCCCGGAGCGCTCGACGCACAGCACACCAGCGACGATGACGACGTCCCGTGGGCGAATATCGACTGCAACTCCTGCGTCCAGGCGGACTGGAGGGCCACTTTCACGGCTTCCTCTGTCCCACCGGCTGATCGCGGAGCCGTTGGACGAGTTGAGGTCGGTAGCCGTCACTCCTCCCTGTCCGAAGTCGACTCGGAGGTGCTCCCGACTGACGCGCCGGAGATCCTCCGGCTCGAGAAGGTCCCTGAGTGACAGGTCGTCGGCGGCCCGACCGATAGTGATCGTGCCACCCATCGCCAGGGGTACACGCTGGGCGTGGCTCCTGCCGAGAGCGGAGAGCTTGATCACTGCGGTCTCCCGGGCGTCGCCAACGCGCGTGAGCCGACCCTTGCAGCCGGGGCAGACCGCTTCTCCGCCGCTGCCCCGCTCGGGTGCCGAAACCGCCCCTTTGGGCAGGAAGGATCGCCGCAGACAAGTTGGGTTCTCGCATCGGAAGAGCGAGCGGAGCAGGTCCGCTCCGAGGTCGCGCCGGAGGTCGATCCGGTTCTCCTTCAGCTCGTCTTGTTCCTCCGCGCGCGACTTCGAGTACGACGATCGTGGGCGGAGGGCGATCAGGTCCAACTCGACCGGCCCATCGCTGGTTCGGACCTGGACGAATCTCGCAGCCTCTTCTTGCTCCATCCATGGGCGGCCTCGGCGGTAGCTCACGAACTGGTCGTTGCTGAGGATCAGGCAGTCGCATTCCTCCGCCAGGTCCAGCAGCATCGGATCCGCCTTGGGCGTCTCGATGGCGAAGCCGTCCTGGACAGCCTGCTTGAGCAGCCTCCGCTCCTCAGGAGGCAGCAGGTGGCGCAGGCTCTCATCGGCGATCAGAACCACGACAGGACGCTCGAACGCGCTGTAGGAGTCGTTCCAGATCTGAAGTACCCGCAGAAGGCGATCCCAGCGCGCGGGGTCACCCGTCGAGTCGATCTGCGAGTTCCGGCAGACGTTCGAGAGATCGACCGCAAGTTCGACAGTTCCAGCACTGCTGGGTCGGCACAGATCGTCGAGATTCATGTCAGTCTCCGGTCTCCTGGGATACCAACGTGGTTGAGGCCACCCGTTCGCGTACGCCGTTGTGCGCTTCGATCCCCCCACGGACCAAGAACGACGTAGCAGAACGCAGCGATCCACTGAGCAAGGTCGACATCGTGAGGTGCAACGTCGCTGACCCAGTCTCTCGAGGAACCATGCCTACCCGTGAAATGGATCACGACGTCGTTGAAGTCGGGCTGGTCGATCGGTTCAAGCTCCTTGACGATCACGGCC
>JAGQHR010000860.1 GCA_020431745.1 Candidatus Eiseniibacteriota bacterium | reverse complement strand
TGCCGCCCATGCGCAGGTTGATCTCGATCGCATGGGCCTTCCAATCGGCGCCCGGCTCGCGAACGAGCAGGAAGTCGATGCCGAAGCGGCTGATGACGCCGTAGCGGGCGAGGACCTGTCCGATCTTCATCGCGTCGCGCTGGATGAGCGCCCGATACGCGTCGTCCGCGGGAAACTTGCACCCGAGATAGACCTGTCCGGTGGATCCGCCGAGGATCTGATCGTGGCTCGAGAGCAGGATCGGCTTGCCGTCGGGGTGGATCCGCATCTGCACGCTGGGGGATCGAACCTCCGTCCCTTCGATGAACTGCTCGACCACGCCTCCCATCTGCGACAGCTTGCGGAGGAAGGCGGGGTACGTTTCCTGGGCCGCGGACCAGCGCGTATTCTGGAGCGCTTCCGTCAGGGCCTCATGTCCCGCAGCTCCCGCCGGCACCTCGGCGGGCAGGTCGACCAGACCGTTACCTTCCCCGGAGAACCCCTCGTTGAGCTTGACCACCGCGCGTCGCACCGGTCCGCGTCGGGTCAGCGCTTCCAGAGCACCGAGCAGATCGGACTCGGAGCGCAGATCCTCCGCGCCGTCCGGAAACGCCACCCCGGCCTCGGCGAAGACGCGGCGGGATCCGGTCTTCGTGCCCAACCACAGGAGCTCCGGATCGACGCCGTTGAGCGGGATCCGCAGCTCCACGGCCAGCGCCTCTTCCAGCTCGGTCACGTTGTAGCAGGTCAGATACGCGCGGCGCGGATCACCGATGAACCGGCGCAGGCGATCGAGCACCCGGGGGCGCTCGAGAATCTTTTGGGTGAGCGCCTTCGGGCTGGAGTCGTAGACGCTCAGCAGATGCAGCCGTTGCCGGGCATGCCCCGAGGGGACGCCCGGAAGCAGCTGCAAGTAGTAGTCGACGATGTCCGGATGCACCGGATGGCTCGTGACGTAGATGACGTGCGCGCGCGGGTTGCGGAGCCGGATCAGCGAGAAGAGCAGACGTTCCTCATAGAAGGAAGCGCCCTGCACCTTGCTCAGCTCCTCCTGATTCAGGCTGAGCGACGGCACGACCACGGAGGTGTGCTCCCACGACGGTTGATGCTGGATCGCGGTCCAGATGCTGGGAAAGTGCTTCTGGAGAGCCAGGAAGGCGCTGCGATCCCGCGCGGGGCCCCGCGCCGTTTGGGGGTTGGGCATGTCTGAGGCGAGCCTCGTTCGACCGTGCGCCGGTCCGCGTCCGAGCACCGCGGGGTGCTGATTTTCCGGCCGAACCGTCGACCGGTCGAGACCTGGATCGAGGAGCAGGCTATCATATCGCCAGATGGGGGGATAGCCCGGCCACGCCAACGAGCGTCGCCGACCCCCGCGCAGGGCCGACCACCCGGCGCGCGACGTCGAAATGGGCGAACCGAGCGGGCGGGACGCCGCTCATAGACCGGTGAGGAGAGGAGCAGGGAGCTTGCCGAGAGCAGGAGCACGGAACACGGTTCGATCCGGACGCTGGCTCGCGGTGATGGTTGCCGCGCTCGCGGTCTCGGCTCCTTCGGTCCGCGCGGAGAATCATCGCGCGACGCTCCTCGGACATCTCGACGCGCGCGAGGTCTATAAGGACGTCTGGGGCTACCATGCGCCCGACGGCACCGAGATCGCCATCGTCGGCACGTCGCTCGGCACGCAGTTCGTGGACGTGACCGACCCGACCGCGCCCGTCGAGCTGCTCTTTCTGGCGGGGCCGCCCAGCGGGTGGCGCGACATCAAGACCTACGGGACTTACGCCTACATCGTGGTCGACAACAACTCCAACGAGGCGCTCCAGATCGTCGATCTCGCGGATCCTCTGCACCCCGTGAAGGTCGCCGGTGGATCCGAGTTCTTTCGCCGCTCGCACAACCTGTTCGTGGACGGATCGACCCTCTACGCCGTGGGCACCGATCGGGCCCAGGGCTATGTGGCCCTCGACCTCTCCGATCCCGTGCATCCGACCCTGCTCGGAACCTTCGCCGACTTCTATTTTCACGACATCTACGTCGAGAACGGGTTGGCCTATGCGGCCCAGGTCTACAACCCCGCGTTCCTGGCGATCCTCGATGTCCGCGATCCGGCCCATCCCGAAGTGTTGAGCCGCGTTCCCTACGACGGTGC
>JAGQHR010000859.1 GCA_020431745.1 Candidatus Eiseniibacteriota bacterium | reverse complement strand
TCGTCCCAAGCACGCCTCGCACAGTACACCCTTCCAGATTCCAGCCCGTCGATCACGAGACGCTGCCGCTCGCCCGCCGGTAGGGGAATCGGCACCTCGCGGAGAGCCCGCCCGCTGCGAAAGCTCGATTCGTCCAGCGGAAGGGAGGAGTACCGGATTTCGTACCCGTAGGCGACCCCCTCGTCGCCGTCGTTGCCCGGAGCCGTCCACGCGAGCTCGATGGCCCCGGAAGCGACACTCTCCACGCGCAGATCGTCGATCCGCGACGGGGGCCGGATATCGACGGGAGAGCGTGGTACCACTTCGATGACGTTGGAGAGATCCGAGAGATTGGATCGGTCATCATAGGTGCGGATCGCGAAGTAGTAGGTGTGCCCTTCCTCCAACCGGATCACTTGGAAGACCTGGACCCACCCGGCAAAACCAGGTGGGGGCTCGCCACCGATCTGGTTCGCGGAGGCCCAATTCTCCATGGTGATCGGGGTGTCGGCGTAGCGCACGTCATACCGCCACGCAACGCCGTCTCGATCGTCGTCCCCCGGCGCCGTCCACCGGAGCACCACGGAGTTCGTGTCGTAGGAATCGAGGGCGAGATCGGTCACCGCCGCGGGCGGGATGTCGTCCGCTTCGACCACGGGAGTCTGCGCCGTGTATTCGTCGCATCCGAAGGCTGCGATCACGAGCCCGGAGAGGGCCAGCCACCTGAGCGGTCTCTTCATTTCCAAGATCCGATCCGCCCGCCACCCCGGCGCCGATCCACGTTCAGTCTACCCTCGGCGGACCGGAAGCGGCAACCTCCGGGACCCGCTCAGGATTTGCCCATCGTCGCGGCGATGTATGCGATCCACCCGGGACAGGACGACTGGTGACTAGTCTTGAGAAAGACCCCGTTCCCCTCTCCCGTCGACCGCTCGGTCCCTTCCCAGTACACCTCGGTGTGAGTGAAACCGGCCTCCGCGAGGATCTCCCGGACTTCCGGAATGGTCCAGAGCCGCCAGTCGTAGGTGAACGCCTTGCGCATCCAGCGGCCGTCATCGAGCAGGAAGTGAATGTAGAACAGCGTCTCGTGGGTGACGGGATCGAAGCGATCCTGATCCCAGTAGTAGTTGAAGCCGTCGAGCTCCTTCTCCTCCTCTTCCTCCGCTTGGGAATCGGACCCTCCGAAGATGTCGAGGATGAAGACGCCCCCGGGCGCGAGCGATCGACGTGCAATGCGGAAGTAGTCCCGAAGCTCTTCCCGCTTCTTGAAGATGAAGTAAGAGAAGTTCATGGCGGCGATGACGTCGCACTTCGGCCGCGTCACTGCGAGGACGTTCTTCTGCAGCAGCGTCAGTCGCTCGGCCGCGGGTCCCAACGGCTCCACGTTGCGGCGGCGCCCCCAGTCCAAGGTCGGACCGTCGAGGTCGATTCCGAGCGCCTTGTTCGTCGGTCGCTTGCGGACCCATTCGGCAGCCAACGCGGCCGTACCACAGAAGTCCTCCCGCAGGGACCCGGGAAGCTTCCCGGCGTTGTGATTGCGATAGATCCTCTCGAAGAACTTGATGTCCGCTTCCGGACACTGCACCGCCTGCTCATAGAGCTCGTGACGATCCGGCCGCCGCCGCGCAGCCCGCTTTTTCTTCCGTGTCTGGGCTCCAGCCAACTACTGCTTCCTCCGCTTCGATCCCCGCACGACGCCGATCGTCCGAAACCCTGCGCCGCAGCCATTCCTACGCTATCTCGGTGGTCGACGGGTTCCGGGCGCCGACAGGCTGCTGAGAGTACCAGAGGATCGGGCCGGCTCAAGGAGGAGGGATCGACGCTGGGCCCGAGCCGTGCGGCACGGGCTGCGGATTCCGCGCATCTCGGGCGGACGCGCACCGACCACGACCGATCGGCTCTGCCGGGTCGGGGCTTTCGGCGCGAACGCACGTCGATTCTCGCGCCTCGCGGTCACACGTCCGGAAAATCGGGGCATCCCACCCAGAATCTCCGGTGGGAGCCGACGATCGCGCAATCCCGTCCTGATTGCTTGCGAAGCCCGGACGCGCCGCCGATAGCAGGTCTGACCCGGCAGGGGCAGAAGTTTCGCACAGGTCGTGATTTCGTTCGAGACAGATCCGCCTTTCGGTGTATGAAGGCGCGGTCACCG
>JAGQHR010000858.1 GCA_020431745.1 Candidatus Eiseniibacteriota bacterium | reverse complement strand
TGCCCACGCAGACGATTCTTCGGAGACGGGGGGAGTGAGTGCACCTCTCCCTGGGTAACGCGATCCTCCTGATCGTCGGCGGGTTTCTCGGCGGGGTCGGCAACGCGTTGTCCGGAGGCGGCTCGTTCCTCACCTTCCCACTGCTCATCTGGCTCGGCCTTCCGCCGCAGGTCGCCAACGCGACCAACCGGATCGCGATCGTGCTGCAGTGTGCCGCCGGCTCGGCCACCTACCACCGAGCGGGCGTGATGCCGTACCGCGATCTGTTGCGCACCGTCGTTCCCATGATCGCGGGGGCGATCCCGGGTGCGATCCTCGCGTCGCGCATCGACGAAGGCCGCTTCCGGATCGTGTCCGCGATCCTCCTCACCTTGATGATCGCCGGCCTCTTCATCGATCCCAAGAAGTGGACCCGCGCTTCCAGCGAAGGGAGAATCCGGCCGCGCCATTGGGTCTGGTTGTTCCTGCTGGGCATCTACGGAGGGTTCCTGCAGGTGGGATCCGGCACTTTGGTGCTGGGCTTCCTCGTCCTCTTTGCCGGCTTCGACGTCGTGCGGGGGAACGCGCTCAAGTTCGGGCAGGCGATGGTCTACAACGCGGTCGCGCTCGCCCTCTTCGCGGGGGTGGGACAGGTCGACTGGTGGATCGGCATCGTGCTCGCGATCGGAACGATGGCGGGCGGCGCCGTCGGCGCCACTTTGGTGGTGCGACAGGGTGCGCGGTGGGTGCGCTGGGCCGTGGTGGCCTCGGCGATTCTGGGCGTCGGCAAGCTGCTCTGGCGGTGACATGACACGCGAGCTGTGGATCCTGATTCCTTCGGCCTTCGCGGCCTCGACGCTGTCCGGGGTGATCGGAATGGGCGGTGGTGTCCTTCTGCTCGCCGTGATGGCGTCGGTCCTGGCGCCGCCGCTCGTAGTCCCCTTGCATGGGGTGGTGCAGCTCACCTCCAACTCCACGCGGACGCTCACGCTCCTGCGGCGCGTCGACTGGATGATCGTTCTCTTCTACTGTCCGACGCTCGTCCTCGGTGTCTTCCTCGGACTCCAACTCTATCGCGGGACCGAGATGGTCTGGTTCCGCCCGCTCATCGGATGGTTCGTGCTCGCGTTCCTGGCCTGGGATCGCTTCCGACCGCGCCGACTGCAGATTCCGCGGTGGGCCTTCGTGCCCGCGGGCTTGGTCGGCGGCGTCATCACCATCCTGATCGGGGCTTCGGGTCCCTATCTCGCGTCGCTCTTTCTCCGCGACGACATGGACAAGGAATCGATCATCGCGACCAAGGCAATGGTGCAGACCGTGGGGCATCTGCTCAAGATCCCGGCATTCCTCTCGATCCAGTTCGACTACACGGGAAACTTGCGCTTGCTGCTGCCGCTGCTGGCCTGTGCGATCGGCGGGACCTTGGCCGGAACCTGGGTGCTGACGAAGATGGGGGAGCGCGCCTTTCGGGTCATCTTCCGTGTGGTCCTGCTCGGCCTGGCATTGCGGTTGGTGTTGGATCCCTTCCTATAGGTGCAAACCGATGAGCCGCCCGCACGAATTCCGCATCGTCTTCGAGGACCGCTTCCTGATCGCGGTGGACAAACCCGCGCGCCTTCTCACGGTACCGACCCCGCGCGGGGAACGGAACACGCTCGTTCACCTGATCGAACGGTATCTGGAGCACCGTGGAGCGCGGCCGCACGCCTCTCCCGTTCGTCCGGGATCCGATCGTACACGGGCCGGGTCGTCGTCTTCCGGCCGGAGACCGGCCTGGCGCCGGAGCGCGCGGATCGTCGAGGTCGTCCATCGTCTGGATCGCGACACCTCGGGTCTGCTCGTCTTCGCCAAAGATGCGCCGACGGGAGAGGACCTGCGTGCTCAGTTCTTCGATCACCGCGCTGAGCGG
The DNA here is from genome assembly GCA_020431745.1 of Candidatus Eiseniibacteriota bacterium. Lineage (GTDB taxonomy): Bacteria > Eisenbacteria > RBG-16-71-46 > CAIMUX01 > CAIMUX01 > JAGQHR01. Next base: position 244 of record JAGQHR010000858.1, on the reverse strand, counting down.
ATCTACCTCGCGGTCGTCGCCGGCCGCATGCAACTCGACCGTGGAACTTTCGATTCCTATCTTGCGACCAATCGCGGGCTTCATCGCTACAGCTCGGGTCCGCAAGGAGAAGGTGAGCGCGCCGTCACGCACTATCGCGTGCGTGAACGCTCCCCGCACGCCACCCTGGTGGAAGTGCGTCTGGAGACGGGCCGCCGCAACCAGATTCGCGTCCATTTCGCGGAGGCCGGCCATCCGGTGATCG
>JAGQHR010000857.1 GCA_020431745.1 Candidatus Eiseniibacteriota bacterium | reverse complement strand
CGATGCGCCTTCTCCAGCATCCGCTCCAGCCCCGCGAGATCTCCGTGGTTGTATCGATAGACCGTTCCGGCGGAAAGCTTCGCCCCGTCGACGATGCTCGCGTGATCGAGCTTGTCGATGATGATGGCGTCCCCGCGCTGCGCCAGCGTCGCGATCACGCCGAGGTTCGTCTGGAAGCCGGTGGAGAAGACGAGCACGGCCTCTTTCCCGACGTACTCCGCGAGCTCCTCCTCCAGTTTCTCGTGGAGATCCAGCGTTCCATTCAGGAAACGACTGCCCGTACATCCCGACCCGTAGAGCCGCGCCGCCTCCTCGGCCTTGGCAATGACGCGCGGATCATGGGTGAGCCCGAGGTAGTTGTTGGACCCGAGCATGATCTTCCGATCCCCGTCGATGACGACCTCGGTGCCTTCGGAACCGGAGATGGGGATGAAATAGGGATAGAGCCCCGCGGCCTGAGCTTCCTTGGCGCGGGTATAGCGCCGGCATCGCTCGAAGATGTCCGCGTACCCCGCGCGGGCGACCACGTCTGTGGAATCGGCGTCATTCGTTGGCATGCGTTCCTCGGGACGTTTCTTCCAGCATGAGAAAAGGATTGTCTGATGCTATGAGCCCGGATCGACGGTAGTCAAGGCGCGGTTCCCGGTGACCGGCCTTCCCCCAAGGCGATGCGCATCTTGTACTTGGGAGAAGACCCGGGCCGTGCTTGGAGCGTTCCGACCACCACGGAAGGTACGTACCGAGCCGCCTGGAGGTTCGCCTTTTGTGCCGACTGCCGAGCGACCCTAGGGAGCAACCCGCGATCCGGCGACGGAATCCGCCAAGGACGGATGAGGTGAGGCCGACGGCGCGCGCCACCCAGGAGGCGGGAGAGCCAGCGGAGCCTCGACCAGAACCTCCGGGTCCCCCCGCAGGAGCGAGGGTCCGAGACCGTGCTCTTCGTGGGGGGACGATCCGCGGATGCGGAAAAGGATCGCGTCCGCCCCGGGGGCCCCGAGGGTGTCCAGCTCCTCACCCCGGCCGCTCAAGAGCTCCTGAATCAGGACGTCCGGATCGCAGGACCGCACCGGGACCCGATGCGAGAAAACGATCCAGACCCTGCCCGGCTTCGCCGCAATCCGGTCGACCTCCTCGGCGAGCGCGACGAGGCTTTGCTGGACATCGTCCCCGCGGACGATGGCGAAGTCCGACCAGCGAAGCGACTCCTCGCCCGTCTTCAGGGAGTCCCTCCGCGCGTAGAAGTCCCACGCCGGAAGCGCACTGTGGTAGACGTAGATCCGATCCCCCGATTCCGCTTTTTCGAGAATCTGATCCATCACGGTCGGCAGCTCTTCCTTCTTGGGCGGATCCATCACCAGTCGGACCGCATCCACCGTGGGCACGAAGAAGACGGCGACCACTCCGGCCAAGCCGATCCACCAGCCACGCGACCGCAACGCTTCGATGAGAACGCTACTGCCGTTGCCGACCAGCAGGAGCAGAAGCGGGGAGAGGAAGAGCACCAGGCGTCCACCGGCGGGATACCACCCCAAGAGAGCCGCCAGCTCGACGAAGACGAATGGGAGAGCCAGCAGCAAGCGAGCGTGCGGGCGTCGCCAGGCAGCGGTGATACCGAGCAGGAGGAGCAGGAGGGCCATCGCCACGGTCCGCGCACCCAGCTCCATGTGACCGAAGTCGAAGGGCGTCCCGACCATGGCGATGCTCCGCAAGGCGAGCCAGGGAACGAGCAGCGGGCTGGTGAGCGAGCCGTGATAGAGCCCGTCGCTCCAGTACTCGTGGAGCCATGAGTTCGCGTGGAGCGGACGCAGCAGGAGCCAGTACTCCCATGCAAAACCGGCGAGCCAGATCGAACCCGCCATGATCGGTCGGACCGCGGCGGCCGCGCCGAACCGTCGAGTGCCGTCGATCAGCAAGTAGATGCCGACGGCGCCGAGAACGAAGATGGAGGAGTTCGAAAAGAAGAGCGCGACCAGGCCCACGATGATCAGCGTGATCCAGGAACCTCGGGAATGATCGCGTGCGACCTCGACCGCCAGCCAGACGAGCACGGCGGTCGCGAATACGGCAACGCCGTACTGCTTGAACTCGGTCGCGTAGTACAGAAGATTGGGAGCGACGGCGAACCAAACGAC
>JAGQHR010000085.1 GCA_020431745.1 Candidatus Eiseniibacteriota bacterium | reverse complement strand
CCATGTCCCGGGAGAGATAGCGGTCGTAGGCCGCCTCGGCCTCCGCGCCGCGCTGCTGGGTGAGGAGCAGGTCCCCGCGGGTCGCCCACAGACGCATTCGATCATCGAAGGTCAGGAAGCACCGTTCCGCGGACTCCACTACCCCGAGCGCATCCTCCGACCGCCCCAGCTGATTGAGGGCGGTCGCTTCGAGGATCCGCGCGGCTCCCAGCTCGGGGGCCGCGAACGCCGCGGACCGAAACGTCCGTGCGGCGCTCCCGATCGCCCCCAGGTTGTTCAGAAGCTGCCCCAAGGCGAGGTCCGGCCAGGGAGCGTGAACGGTGTCGACGTACCGGCTCGACCACGAAGGGGAAGGCGGCACGGGGGGATGATCCGCGTCGCTCCACGGGGGGTACTCCCGAAGGAGCTTCGCCTGGTCATAGCCGCATTCTGCGATGATGGCGGCGTGAGCATCGTCGCGCCGTACCAGCACCACCGCTTTGGAGTCGATCCAGACCGCGGCCCAGGCGGGATCGGCCAGCCGCTCCCGCGTCAGGGCGGGGGCTTCGGCATGGTCCAGGAGCAGCACTCCGAAACGATACCGTTGGTCGGCGGTGTCCCAAGCGGCTCCCCCCGCGAGGATGGATAGATACTCCGCATAGTGCTCGGCGCTGTGCACCTCGAGACGACCGTCGACGAAGACCGGTCGGGCCGGATCCGCCCAGATCAGGTAGGACCCGCTCGACAGCGTCGAAAAGACAGGGCCGGCCAGGTCGCGCTCCTTCATGAAACGGGCCGCGTCCTCGGGAAAGGCGAGCACGGCGAGCGAGCTTCCGAACTCCCGATTGCTCTCGATGTAGGCGTAGGTCCGATTCGTCACGAGTCCGAAGTCGTAGCCGAGGAAGCCGACGATCGCCAGCCCGAGGACGATCGACCCGGCCCGAGGGGACCAGGTCCGCGGGAGCCGCTCGCGGAGCGCGTGGATCTCCCGACGCGCGGGGATCGTCGCCAGCCAGCGGGCGAGGATGGGGGCCGAGACGACGGCGAAGAGCGCGAGATTGCGCCGGGCCTGGAACGCGAGCACCACGAAGGCGGTGACCAGGAGAAGCTCGGACCGCCGCGGGCGTCGTGAGAGCACCAGCGCGATCCCCAGCAGCGCCAGGAAGTAGGGGAAGAGCGTCACGGCGGGATGACGGATGTTGCCGGCGAAGGGGCCGAGGAATTCGGTGATCGTCGCGGAGTAGATCTCCATCGAGCCGTCGATCCGGGTGTAGAGCACCAGCGGGTGCAGTGCCCCGTCGAGGAAGTAGGGATTGAGCAGGGCCGCGCCGAGCGAGCCCGCGAAAGCGAGCCAGAGGCGGCGGTCCCGCCAATGGTCGAGGAGGGCCGCGCCGAGCACTACGTAGCCGAGAACGAAAAGCCCTTCCATATTCACCCAGAGCGCCTGAAGGAGAGGGAACAGCCAAACGGCGGGCCGCCACCCTTCGCGATGCCGTTGCACCAGCCACAGGCTCCCGGCCAAACCGAGGAAGGTCGCCAGCTCGGGACGAACCTGAAAGCGTTCGCTGGCGAGGATCACCGCGAGCCCGATGCTCAGCGCACAGACTCCGGGAGATGCGTCCCGCCGGGCGATGCGGTAGAGGAGCGCGAAGGTCGCGCCGACGAGGATGACCTTGAACCAGACTGCGGCCGTCACGCCTCCCAGGCGATGCACGCCGTAGAGAATCGCCTGGAAGAGCCAGTGCATGTCGAGGTAGGGACGGCCGAGCGACGGATACGAGAACGCGTCGGTGCGTGGCAGGTGACCCGACCAGATCTCCGCGCCGCCTCGCAGATGGAACCAGTAATCCGGCGTGAAGAGGGTGTGGAACGACGCACAGAAGACCGTCGCCGCCACGGCGGCGATCAGCGCGCGGTGCAGCCAGCTTTGCGGAGAAGTGGGCAAGGAAAGACGGTGAGCGGGCGCCGTGAGCGCGCCCGCCTCGGATCAGATTTCGTGGAAGAGGTAGGGCCGAAGGCAATCGAGCCGATCGCCGAGCCCGTCCGGCTCGAAGAACCAGCTCGTGATCGCGACGCTCGAAAGCAGCGGATTGCCATCCTGCGGCGTGAAGGCGAAGCCGACCACCTCGTGATCGCCCACTACCGAGAGAGACTTCAGGGGCACGACCGTCTGGGAGAGGATCCGTCCGTAGTGACCGTGGTCGCGACCGAAGCTGTAGATCTGGTTGGCGGACGTCTTCTCGGTCGTCGCCATGCGCCGGTTGGCCTTGAGCCGCTGCACGACGGTCGGGAGCGTGATTTTCTCCTTCAATCGCATGTTGAACCAGAGACAGTGCATGTACTGCGTGTTCAGCTTGATGGCGGATGAGTAGAGATTGAGGTCATAGCCCAGAGTGCTGAACAAGTGCCAGGCGTCCCGGGCATGGTGGGTGCCGAAGCGCGGATCGTCGTGCTTGCCGACCTTGGGAGCGGGCACGAAGTCGCCGTCCTGGGAGAGGTCGCTCGACCGCCGCATCATCACGAACTTCGCCTCGACGAGGTTGTCGGGGTTGTTGTCGTAAACGGCGAGCGTCTTGAGGAGCACCGCGATGTTGTGCGTGTTGCAGCTCACGACCTGAACGAACTTGTCCTCGCCGTGGACGAGGGCGTCATCGTTGACCCCGCGCGCGTACATCTTGCCGAAGCCGAACTCGCTGCCCTGGGCGACGAACCCGAGCGTGCCGTCCGCGAACCGGTCGTAGTACTTGTTCTTGTTCTCGTGCCCCACGCCCGAGGGTGTGCAGTCGATGACGACCGACGCACGTTGGATGGCCTCCTCGGCGTTCCAGCTCACCTTCAGCCCCTGATCCTCGAACTTCGGAATGACCGGTTCGTCCGTGCAGAGCAGCGCGCCGCGGTCCATCAGGTTCCGTACCTTGGCGCGTTCAGAGGTGAGCGGCGTCCGCTTGTGGAACGAGACATCGGTGATCCCGAACTCCTTGCGGAAGTCGGCCAAGAGACCGATGAGGGGCTCACCGATGGTACCGGTCCCGACGACATGGACGTGGCGGATCTGACTCATGGGGCCTCCCGGATCTGCGTGACATCTCCTTCGCAGAGGCGAAGCACGGACGTCCGCAACTATACGAGCCGTTTCGCGGAAGTGTCAATTCTGCCGGCCCGGACGTCGACGACCGCTCGTCGACGCTGGTATAACATCCTCATGCCCGCAACCGCCCAGGTCGAGCCCGGAGGCTCGGATCGACGAACCCCGTTGGGGGCACGCTTCCCCTTACTCCTCGATTTCGTGGCGGTGGGACTTCCGCTCGGAGTGCTCTACGCCCTCACCCGCTCCCACGATCTGGGGATCATCGACAGCGGAGAGCTCGCCACCGTCTGCGCTAGACTCGGAATCGCCCATCCCACCGGCTATCCGCTCTACACGCTGCTGGGTCGGGTCGCGATCCTGCTCTGGCCCGGCCCGCCGATCGATTCCCTGGACCTGCTCTCCGCGGCCGCGGCCTGGCTTGCCGCCCTTCTCACGGTCCGCGCGTCCCGACTCCTGCTGGTTTCCGTGTGGGGCCTGGAGAGCCGGTGGATTCGATGGGGCGCGCCTTGGGCCGTCGGCCTGTGGTTCGGAACCGATCGCGAGCTCTGGCAGCAGGCCACGGGGAACGAGGTGTACAGCCTTCACCTCGCGGGGGTGGCCGGGCTCCTGCTCCTGCTCGTCGCGATCGGTGTGCGAAAGGCCGACGGTCGGACCGTTCTGGTGCTCGGATACCTCACGGGAGTGTCCTTCGCCCATCACCTGAGTGCGGCCTTTCTCCTCCCGGCGATCGTGGCCGGGGGGTTCCTTTGGCTGGCTGACGTGCGAGGGTTCTCCCGGCGTATCGGATGGGTCGCCGCGCTGGGGGGGCTGGCCCTCCTGGCCTGGAGCGTGAATCTCTATCTCCCGATCCGTTCGGCCCAGGATCCCGTTCTCGACTGGGGTGATCCCGTGACCTGGGCGCGGTTCTGGCGCCACTACCTCGCGGCCCAGTACCGCGTGTGGCAGTTCGAATCCTCGGCCGAGTTCACGACCAACTTGTCCGGCTACCTCGCGAGCCTGCCCTCACGGGTTTCGTGGGCGGTTCTGGTTCTGTCGATTCCGGGAACCTGGGCCCTCCGGCGCCGGGGCCGGATCCTGAGCCTGCTCGGGCTCGTGCTGCTCACGACGTTGATCTGGGCTTCGGGCTATTCCATCCACGATCTCGCGCCCTACTTCCTGCCGGTCGATCTCGTTCTCGTGCTGCTGGCCGGGGCGGGGGTCGCCGCCGTGACCGCGTGGGCTTCCCGGCGGCGGAGCCGGCTGCTGGGGGGGATCCTGGCGGGGCTTCTGATCCTCACCGGAGGGGCGCACGCCGCCCGGCAGTGGAGCTCGGTCGATCGCGCGAACGATCATTTCATCCGCACCCACGCCACGATGGTGCTGGAGTCGCTGCCGCCCCGCGCCATTCTGTTGTCCGCGTTCTGGGATGCGATCGTCTCGCCTGCCCTCTACCTGCAGGAAGTCGAAGGGATGCGCCCCGACGTCACGATCGTGGATCCCGAGCTGCTTCGCCGCAGCTGGTACTTCCCGCAGCTCCGGCGGGCCGACTCTGAGTTGCTCGGGCCCGTGGAGCCCACGATTCAAGCGTTCCTGGCGGATCTCGCGCTATTCGAAGAGGACCGTCCCTACGATCCGGCACAGATCGAACGGAACTATCGCACGGTGATCCAGGGGATCGCGCTCGCCCATCGCGCGACGCGTCCGACCTTTTACAGTCCGGACGTCGATCCGTCCTGCGCCGGGTCGCTGCCGGTCGTGCCCTGGTCGTTCGTCTTCGCGATCGCGGGGGAGCCGCAGCCGGAGATCCCGCCGCCCGACCTGGAAGCCCTGCTCAGTCGCGGTTTCCGGGCGGACGATCCGATCCATCTCCTGGTGATCGCGCAATGGAGGCGGATGGCGGAGAACCGGGTCCTTCTGCTCGAGCGAGCCGGACGGGTCGATCGGGCGTCGCCGTGGCGGGCGCTGATTCAGGCGATCGACACGCGGGTTCCGGGGGCGCGCACGGCCGGACCGGATCGATAGGAAACCGGGATCGTCCAAAAAAGAAAGCCGGCCCCCCTGAGGGGCCGGCTCCGTCGATTCGAGCACGACGCGGATCGGGTCAGGGACCGAAGAAGTAGGTGCTTTCCTTCCGGGACTCTTCCTCGACCGGCTTGGGCTCTTCGTAGATCGCGCGGGATCGCCCGTCGCGCAAACGAAGCACCGCCTCGCTCGTGACCTTGACGTCGTTTTGGATGCTGTGGTTCCGGTAGTACTCGTTCAAGCGCTCGGCCTCGCGCGACGCCGCCACGACGAACTCGTACTTGCTGCGAACGTCCCGGAAGTTGCCGGCCTCGTCCGTCAGCTGCAGAGTGCTCGTTTCATCGCTCATCGAAAGACATCTCCAAAACGTTTCGTCGGGGCCCGCGACGGGCCCCGACGTCCAAAACCCGAAACCGGGAGGCTACTCCTTCGGCATCCGGAGCGCCAGATGCAATTCCACGTCGCCGCGCTGGACGAGGAAGAGAACCGGGGCTCCCTCCTCGATTCCGGAGAGCGCGTCGCGCAGGTCGCGGAGCGAACGGACCTCCGTGTCGTCGACCTTGAGGATGACGTCCCCGACCCGGAAGTTCGCCCGACCGGCCGCCCCCAGCGCCTTCACCTGGGTCACGACGGCGCCGTCGACGTCGTCCGGGAGCTCGTATTCCCTTCGAGTGTTGCCAGTTACGTCATCGAGGGTCATTCCCAGCTTCGAGAAGAGATCGTCCTCCGGCTTGACCTGGCTCGGGGTCGCGTCACTTCCATCGTCCGTCGGAAGCTCGGCGAGCTCGGCGGTGACGGTCTTGTGTCGTCGGTCCCGCACCACTTCCAGGTCGACCTTCGTACCCGGGGAGATGGCGGCGACCTGCATCTGCAGATCGCTCACTCCGTCGATCGGCTTGCCGTTCAGAGCGACGATCACGTCCCCCTGCGCGATTCCGGCGTGCTCGGCCGGGGAATCTTCGGTGACGCGATTGACGATGGCACCGTGGGCGGCGTCCAGACCGTAGTAGTCGGCCATCGTCTCGTCGATGTCGCCGATGTTGACGCCGAGGAAGCCGCGGGTCACCCGACCGGTCTTGATCAGCTGATCCATGTTGGTGCGGGCCATGTTGATCGGAATCGCGAACCCGATCCCTTGGTACCCGCCGCTCCGGGTCGCGATCGCGGTGTTGATGCCGATGACCTCTCCGTCGAGGTTGACCAGCGCGCCGCCGGAGTTCCCCGGGTTGATCGCCGCATCCGTCTGGATGAAGTTCTCATACCGGGTGAGTCCGATGCCGCTCCGGCCGATCGCGCTGACGATCCCGGACGTGATGGACGAGGAAAGCTGGAAGGGGTTGCCAGCCGCCAGGACCCACTCTCCTACCTGCAGATCGTCGGAGTTCCCGAGACGCGCCGGTTCGAGGTCCTTGGCCTGGATGCGGATCACCGCGACATCGGAGGCGGCGTCGGTGCCGACGAGCTGGGCGGGGAAGTGTCGGCCGTCGTAGAGCACGACCTCCAGGTCATCGGCGTTCTCCACGACGTGGTTGTTCGTGAGGATGTATCCGTCCTCGCTCACGATCACGCCGGAGCCGCTGCCCTGCTGCCGGAACTCCTCCGGGTTCTCATCGAAGAATCGGTGGAAGAAGCGGTCGCTGAACGGACCGTTGCCGCCACCGGAGGCGGGGGAAATCACCTTGTTGCTCGTGATGCTGACCACCGAGGGGAGGACCTCCTTGGCGATCGCGACGAAAGCCTGGCTTTGGCTCTTGAGGGCCTGGATACCCTCGGTCGCGGATTGGGCCTGGGCGGGTGTCGGGGCGATCGACGGAACGACCCTGGCACGTTCCGCAAGAATGCCGAGCACCAAGGCCGCACCGGCGATCAGGACAATCGATCCGGTCTTCTTCATTGTCGTCGAACCTCCACTTGTGCCGGGTTAAACTGCACGCGCCACGAACCCCGGGCCGGGAATAAATGTTCCGATCCTTGCGACCCCTTCGAGAGACACCGTTTCCATGACCGAATCCGCTCCCATCCGGGTGGCCGTTGCGGTCGTCGTGCGCCGTTCCTCACGCGGGGGGGACCGGATCCTGATCAGCCACCGGATGCCCACCGGTCACCTTCCCGACTCCTGGGAGTTTCCAGGGGGCAAAGTCGAGCCCGGGGAAGCGAGCGCTGATTGTGCCTCTCGGGAGGTTCTGGAGGAAACGGGAGTTCACATCCGGGTCCGCGGTCTCCTCACCCGGCAGAGCCATGCCTATCCGGACCGGCGGGTCGAAATCGACTTCCACGCCTGCGACTACCTCCACGGGATTCCGGCTCCGCGGCAATGTCGGGCCGTTCGCTGGGTCCACCCCGAGCATTTGTGCGTCTATTCCTTCCCCGGCGCCAATCGCGAGGTCTTGGCGCTGTTGGAGGAACGGGGCTGGATCGGCGCCCGATGAACCCGACGGTGGCGCTTCAGGTGAGCTCGAGGAGCGTGGCCATCCGGTCCATTTCCCGGGCCAGATCGGTTCGCAGCGCCACGAGGATGTCCTCGGTCGTACCCGCTGCCTCGAAGACCTTGGGGTCGAGCGGAGGACGGTAGGCCGACTTGTAGAACGGGTCGGAGCTCATCGCGAGCCAGTCGGCGATCGCCACCAGTGCGCAGAGGCCCGCGTCCCGACGTCCCTCCCAGGGGCGCTCGTGGTGGAGCATGGGGGCGAGCAGCGTCCGCGGAATGTCCCATTGCTCTCCCAGCCAAACCCCGACCTCGCCGTGGGAGAACCCGATGATGTGCTGCTCGGCCTCTTCCAGCGTCACCGTCTTGCGTTCGAGCTCGCTGACGATGAACTGGAGGTCGTGCGGGAACACCCGATCCAGGACGACGAGACCGATGTCGTGGAGGAGTCCCGCGGTGAACGCCGAGCGGAACGCGGGATGACGGAGCCGGCACGCGAGCGCGTGGGCGCCCAAGGCGGTGCCGACGAAGTGCCGCCAGAGCTTGAAGCGGTCGAAGGCGTGGCAAGAGGGCATGCGGCCGATGAGCCCGGTCTTGACCGCCACCGCGATCGCGAGGTTCTTGGTCTCGTTCGTGCCCACGAACTGGACCGCTTCGCGAATGTCCGTGAGGCGACGGATGAGCCCGAAGCTCGCCGAGTTCACCAACCGGATCAGGGAGAGGGAGAGGGCGGCGTCCGTGCTCACCACCTCCGCGACCTGATCGACGGTGGAGTCCGGATCCTCCAGCACTTGGAGCAGACGAATCAGGATCTCCGGCATCGGGGGCAGATGCTCGAGAGTGGCCAATGCCTGCTGGAGCTTGATCCTGCTGACTTCCTGCGCAGTCTGGTCCATCGATCCCTCTCCGGGGTGGTCGCTTCGTCCTCGCTGTCGTCATCGGCGGGTCCCCGTGGTTTCTGGAGTGCAGGCTTGGAGCGCGGCGGGCCGGCAGCCTAGACTTTCCGGATGCGAGTCGCGGAGATCTTCCATTCGATTCAGGGGGAATCCACTTGGGCGGGCCGTCCGTGCACGTTCGTGCGCCTCACCGGCTGTCCCCTGCGCTGCCGCTGGTGCGATACGGAGTACGCGTTCCACGGGGGAACGGAGATGTCCCAGGCCGAGGTGCTGGACCGCGTCGCCTCGTACGGATGTGCGCTCGTCGAGGTCACCGGTGGTGAGCCACTCGCGCAAAAGGAATGTCCGGCGTTGCTTCGGGAGCTCTGTGATCGAGGGTATTCCGTGTTGCTGGAGACGAGCGGTGCCGTCTCGACGGAGTCGGTGGATCCACGCGTGGTCACGGTGCTCGATCTGAAGTGTCCGGACTCCGGCGAGTCGGAGCGCAACCGGTGGGACAACCTCGACCGGCTGCGCCCGCAGGACGAGATCAAGTTCGTGCTCGCGACCCGCCGAGACTACGAGTGGGCGCTGGAGACGGTGCGGCACCGCGATCTGGCGCGTCGGA
>JAGQHR010000856.1 GCA_020431745.1 Candidatus Eiseniibacteriota bacterium | reverse complement strand
CTCGTCGGCCATCTCCTGTTCGGTGGCGGCGCGTCCCAGTTTCTGATCGAGCTTGGCGCAGACCTGTTCGATCATGCGCGCCTTGCGGCGGGTCGTCCGCGACGCCCAATCGAGCGAGCGCAGCTCGTCGAGCACAGCGCCCTTGATCCGCCAGATCGCGTAGGTCTCGAACTTCGTGCCCCGGCTCTCGTCGTACTTCTCCAGTGCGTCGAAGAGACCGATCATCGCGGTGTTGATGAGATCGTCGCGTTCGATCGACTTGGGCAAACCGGCCGCGATCTTGTCCACCACGTACTTGACCAGTGGAAAGTACCGCCGCAACGCCGCGTCTTTATCCCGGGCGTACATCACGGTTACCGGCTCGTCGATGATCTCCCGAGTCTTGGCGGCGGTCTGCGTCCGGGGCATTCCTGCTCCTCCTTGGGTCAAGCAGCTTGACGATTGGCTTGCGGCTGTTCCGCAAGCTGAGCCTGAGAAACTTCGGATAGTCGATCGGAGTCCGCTTGCGCGGCGGCCTGGCGAATGCTTTCGAGGAACTCGTCGGGTGACGGTGGCGCCGGCTCGGACTTCTCCGGAACGGCCGCTGCTTTGTGCTCCATCCGCTTCTGCGCGAGGCGTTCGAGCAACGAACGGGCCACGAGGTGGCCTCCGAGGAGGGCGAAGAGAAAGAACATCCCCCCACCGATCATCGTGCGCAACGCGACGGTCCAGAATCCATGGCCCTGGAGGAGGGAGGTCGCACCCGCGAAGAGCGCACCGCCCAGCCCCAAAGTCACGGAAAGCTCGAACACCAGTTGCGACACGTCGGAGAGTCCTCGTGGCTGCTATCGATCGAGGTTCGCCACCTTTTCGAACAGCCCTTCGCGATCCACCAACCGGGGGCCCGCCGGGGACGGTCCCTCCAGCAGGATCTCGGCCAAGCTCTCGATCGCCTGTGCCGCGGGACTGTGCGGAAAGATGCTGAGCAACGGTTCCTGGCGCATCGCCGAAGCGGGCACCGTGGGGTCCTCGGGGACAGTCCCCAAGTAATCCGGGAGGTACTCGAGAAAGCGGCGTGCCACCGCCTGGATCCGGCGAGCCGTACGGGTTCCTTCGCCGTTCGAACCGGCCCGGTTCACCACCAGGGCGAGATCACGACATCCCTTGCGGCGCAACACCTTGAGGGTTGCGTAGGCGTCGCTGAATGCGGTCGGTTCGGGGGTCGTGACGATGAGGGCGGTCTCCGCGGCGGCTGCCAGATGAGTGGTCTGGGCACCGATTCCCGGCGCGGTATCGACCAGAATCAAGTCACACGACGACTCGAGACGAGACAGCTCGCGCAGGAGCCGCTCGCGACGGAAATCGTCGAGGTCGGCCATTTCCTCCATCCCGGAAGCCGCCGGGAGGAACCTCACGCCCGAGGGGGTGGAGAGCACGGTCTCTTCGATCGAGGCCTGCCCCAGTACTACATCGGCCAGGTTCTTCTTGGGGATGAGCCCCATCAGCAGGTCGAGGTTCGCCAGCGAGAGATCGCCGTCGACCAGCAGCACGCGGAGCCCGCGCCGCGCGCAGGCGATCGCGAGGTTCGTGACGAGAACACTCTTGCCGACGCCTCCCTTGCCGCCCGTGACCGCGATGGTCCGGACCGACGGCCGGGGGGTTTCGTCGGCGTCTCCGTTCCCCTGGCCTTTCACCAGACGGAGCTGGCGGAGCTTGTCGGCCTGGTCACGCATGTACCGATTCCTTCTGCAACGTGGTCGCGATCGCTTCGGTGAGGCCCGCAACGGTGGCCTCTTCCAAGTCATCGGGTACTTCCTGGCCGGTTCCGAGGTAAGAAACTGGCCGGGAGGCCTTGAGGGCGACCGTGAAGACCCCACCCCGCCGCGTGGTCTCGTCCAGCTTGGTGAAAGCGAGATGCCGAATCGGAAGCACGGAGAAGCGATCCAGAGCCAGAGCCTGATCGCGGACCCGGGCGTTCGCGGCGAGCACGAGATGGATGTCCAGATCGGGACAAACGGAGAGCAGGCGTTGAATCTCGGCGATGCCCTCCGGATCCCGCGGCGATCGCCCGCTCGTGTCGATGAGTAGGAGATCGCATTCCTGCGAAAGCCGGGCCAGCGCCTCCCGCATGGAACCGGCTTCCGGCGCGCTCGCG
>JAGQHR010000855.1 GCA_020431745.1 Candidatus Eiseniibacteriota bacterium | reverse complement strand
GCGACCAGGAGCGGATTCTCGACGTCGAAGGCGATCGCGATCGGTTTCGGATCGCTGGAGACGACGGGGACCGCCTTCTGCAGTGGAGCAACCTCGGACACGGACGGCATCTCATCGTGGTCGACGGCCGGTCACACTTCGCGCGGATCCATCGGGGCGGCGCTGGCGAATACACCATCGAGGTGGAAGGTCGGCAGACCGCCGTCCGAGCCTTCGACGAAATCTCCGCCCGGGCCAGTCGCGCCCAGCAGGAAGTGCGCGGCGCCGCCGGCCCGGCCGAAGTGCTCGCCCCGATGCCCGGAACCGTGATCCAGGTGTTGGTTTCCGAAGGCGACTCCGTCGACCAGGGGCAGGCACTCTTCACCATCGAAGCGATGAAGATGCAGAACGAGATCGCCGCGCCCATCGCCGGGGTCGTACGCGGACTGCGCATCGAGCCGGGCCAGGCCGTCGAGGCTCGTTTCAAGGTCTGTCGCATCGAGCCCTGAAAAGGCCTCCGGCAACGGCCGGCAGACTCCGGTAGCCATCGTTCGAGGGCGAGAGCGCCGCAGGCCCACCCGAGGCGCCTTCCTGCGCGCGCACGAATCGTGTGCCCCCGGCAACGGCCGCTTTCCTCCTCCGGATCGATCGGCTAGAGTCGTCCCGCCGAAACTCTGGTGGGTCCCGTTTCGCCGTCCCCCCAACCCTCTCCAGGAGGAACGTCATGATCCATGCACCGTTCGTTCGTCTTCGTCTTCCTCGTTCGCTCTCTGGGATGCTCCTGCTGGGAGCGATCGCGATTGTGCTGTCCGGTTCGCCCGCCTCGGCCCGGGTCGTCGAAGGCATGGTCGCCCTCGCCACCGGGGCGGCCATCGACACCTCGACGGTGTCGGCTCTCAACACTCCCTTCACCGATGGAAACGGCAAGGTCCAGTTCGTGGGATCGCTCGCGGACGGACAGCGGTTCGTCTGGTGGGACAGCGGTCCCGTCTTCCTCTCCGGACAGGCGCTGCCGCTGGTGCTGACCGGTGGAGAGTCGACGATGGGAGCGAGCGACACCGGTGAGTTCATCTACAGTCCGTCGGCGGACGGCGAGGACGCCGTCTACACCAACGGGGGGTTGCTCCTGGCCGGAACCCAGGAGATCCCGCCCCTTCCCGGACGCTACAGCACCTTCAACAGCCGGCCCGCGATGCTGCCCGACGGCACCTGCTACTGGATCGGCGGCTCCGCCAACACGCCCACCGGCAGCTCCAGCAACCGGCATCTGCTGAAGGCCACCGATCCGACCGATCCGCTCTCCATCTCCGTCGTGCTCAGCGGAGGCGACGTCATCGACGGCAAGACCATCAACCCCGCGGCCAGCAACTTCGACTTCTTCATCTCCGACGACGGCCTCCACCACATCCATGTGCTCGACATGCAGGTGACGCCGAACGAGCACGTGTACCTCGACGGTGTGTTCGTCGCGCAGGAAGGCGGCCCCACCGGCGACGGGGACAACTGGCAGGCCTTCGACATCGTCGGCGTCAACAACACCGGCAACTACATCTTCACCGGGGATACCGACGGAGCGGCCGCGACCGACGAGTTCGTGGCCTACAACGGCGTCATCGGGGCCCGTGAGGGCGACACGATCGACGGCGTATTCCTGGCGAGCGGGTTTGCCCTCCGCGCGGCGGCGATCAACGATCTCAATCAGGTCGCGCACCTGTGGGGATCCGGAACCAACGAGCATCTCTTCCTCGGAGACGGCAACGACCTCGCCGGCTCGATCGACCTTCTCGCGGTCGGCGACTCGGTCGACGTCGACGGCGGCGGCCCCGACTGGGTGATCACCGATTTCAATGCGTCCGGGACGCTCGGCCCCGGCCTGGACCTGGCCGAAGACGGAGTCGTCTGGGTCGAAGTCGACGCCGACGACCTCTCCGATGCGACCTCGCACGAGCTGATCCTGGGCGTGCGGTACGGCCCTTCGAGCTCCGCTCCGCTGGCCGAGTCCGTCGTCCGCCTGCATCTCGACGTCACCGGACCCAATCCATTCACCGACGCGGCGCGGCTCCTTTGCCGTTTGGAAGATGCCGGCGCGATTCGGCTCGCGCTCTTCGATGCGTCGGGCCGCCAGATCCGCACGCTCTGGAACGGACCGGCCGCG
>JAGQHR010000854.1 GCA_020431745.1 Candidatus Eiseniibacteriota bacterium | reverse complement strand
TGGCCGATGCAGCGCCGGGCGCGACGGCACAGAGGGTTGCCAGCCTGGGAGCACGACACGTCGGACGGGGCGCCTGGTCTCCCGATGGGCAGGAGCTGGCGTTTGGCGAGACCTTCGTCGCGGTCACCGAGCGGATTCCGATTCGCGTCGTTTCCGTAGATGGGGGCGAAACTCGGATCCTGATCGAGGCGGAGGCGGAGGGGGCGAACCTGGATCCGGAGTGGTCTCCGGACGGGAGCCGGATCGCCATGTTTTCTTTCCGAAAGAGCTTCGATCTCTACACGGTGCCTCTGGACGGAGGATCTTGGACGCGCCTGACGACCAGTCCGAGTTACGATACATCGAATCATGAGCCTGCCTGGTCGCCCGATGGGACGCGCATCGCCTACGCGACAGTTCGGAACGGGAGGCGGGATCTGCGGCTAGTCTCGGCCACCGGAGGCACGCCGGTCGTGCTCACGGACGATGCCGCGGAGGACTGGACTCCGACGTGGTCACCCGACGGGACCGCCATCGCATTCTCCACGGATCGGTCGGGCAACTTCGAGATTTGGGTGATGCCGGTGGAGCCTCGATGAAAGTCCCGCGACGACGGCAGGATCAGATCAGGAAGGCCGTGCGGGAGTCGAGCGCGTCGCCGAGATAGACGCCGA
Organism: Candidatus Eiseniibacteriota bacterium; assembly: GCA_020431745.1. GTDB lineage: Bacteria > Eisenbacteria > RBG-16-71-46 > CAIMUX01 > CAIMUX01 > JAGQHR01. The sequence continues at coordinate 1,484 of JAGQHR010000854.1, read as the reverse complement.
GTCCGCCGAACTCGATTCCGTCGATGAGCTCCTCGGTGCGGATGCCCATGATCTCCATCGAGGTCTGGCACGCGATCATCTTCACGCCCATGGCCTGGGCGGATTCCATCAATCCGGGCAGTGACTCGACGTTCCGTTGCTTCATCACGGAGCGGAAGAACGCCGGCCCCATCCCGGCCATGTTGAAGCAGGAGGTGGCGGCCGCATCCGGTCCGGACGGGAGCATCGCCGAGAGTACCTTCTCGGAAACGGTCTTGCCTTTGAATTGACGGTCCTTGCGCAGCGCGCACAGTCCCCAGAACGTGAAGAACATCGAGACGTCCGTGCCCATGGCGGCCGCGCCGTTCGCGACCATGAACGCCACCATCAGCTTGTCGAAGTCGCCGCTCAACACCAGGAGGGTGAGACGGTTGGACGGCGCGTGACTCTCGGCGGCTTCCAAGCGGCTGCTCAGACTGCGGACCTGGGCGGCCAGAGCCTCGACCTGCGCGGCCAGGGCGGTCACGCTGTCGCTCGTTTCGAGCGTGCTCATGCGGCGGCTCTCCGCCTGATCCGGGCGCGCTTCACCTCACCGTCCACGAAATCTTCGAGGATGTTCCCCGTCATGTCCGCCCACGCGCGGACATCGGCGGCGAAGGCCGGGTCGGTCGCTTCTACGATCAGGACCTGATCGTCGCCGATCTGCTTGATGGCCTGGCTGATCCGAACGATCGGCATCGGACAGCGTAGGGCACGGCAGTCCAACGTGACATCGTCCGTGCCCGGGGCTTTGGCCTGCTCTTCCATAGTCGTCTGAATCGGTTGGTTTGGGGAGGGCCTGAAGAAACGTCTTCCGAGCTGGCTCCCGACCCGGTACGGAGGTTTCCATACGGAGGCCGGGGAAAGTCCTTCCTGGTTAACCTGCCCCTGTCCGGCGCCGAAAACCTCCAGAGGACCTGCTCAGGGAGGCGAAATCGGCTATGGCTGGCCATTCGGATTTTCTGGTCGTTTTGACCACAGGCCGTGAGGACAACGGGAAGCACGCGACGCTCGCGTTCGCCTGCGCGCTTTCCGCGGTCGCTTCCGGCAAACGGACCAAAGTGTTCCTCACCGGCGACGGCGCCATCTGGGGGTTCAAGGGGACGGCGCAGGACATCATGGTCCAGGGTTTCCCGCCGCTCGAGAGCATGATCCGCGACTATCAGGAAGCGGGAGGGAGCCTGCTCTGCTGCTCCACTTGCTACCTGCTTTGCAGCAATGGTCCGCCCTCGACTGACATCGACCCGACGGCGTTGCGGCCGGGTGCCGAGGTGGCCGGTTTTCCGGTCCTGATCGAGACGGCCTGCAACGGCGGCTCGGTCACGTTCTGATCGGGACGGCGTCACGACGATGAACGATCCACGGACTGCCGCGTCGGACAGTTCTCCCGATCGAGCCGGGTCGAGTTCCGCGCTGGATGCCTGGAACACGTTGGAGATGCTGCGTGTGGGGATCGCGGAGATCCG
>JAGQHR010000853.1 GCA_020431745.1 Candidatus Eiseniibacteriota bacterium | reverse complement strand
CGCCGTTGCAACCGAAGCTATCGTCCCGGTCGGACCAGTGGATACTACGCGGGGAGTCCCGAATGACAAGCGTGTAGTCTGGCCGCATACAGTCGTCACGCCAAAACGGAAGCCGAATGCCCTCCCCTCGAGGCGAGTGGCCCTCACCAAACAGGAAGGACTGACAGTCGCCGAGAGACGAACAGAACCTGGAGGAACTCATGCGTAGAACTCAGATGATCTCTATCGTGATGATGTCCCTGTTCTTCGTACCGACTATCGTTGCCGAATCGCGGGCCTTTGAACACGAGATCCTGGTCAGCTCGTCGCAAATCGCCATCACCAAGACCGAGTATCGCAGCACCTATCTTGCCGGGGGGCTCGGGTGGCGTGCCGCAGTGGATCCCAAGGTGCAGCTCGGCTTCGAGCTTGCCGGCGTGGCGGACCTGAGTGATCCGGACGTCGAGTCGGGATTGTTTCTTTTCACCCTGACAATGAACCCTGGCTCCACCGACGGAGTGTCGCCCTACGTATCCCTCAAGGGGGGAGTGGCCGGCTCGAACTCCGGACCAAACGTGGGAGCTGCTGGAGGAGAGGTCGGGGTTCGAATTCCTATCACGGAACGCTTCGTGTTCAGACCGTCTTTCGAGTTGATCCGGCCGCTCAAGGAAGGTGGTCTTCTTACCCGCACTTTCTCGCTCATCGGGTTCTCGGTCTTCATCGACTGAAGGCCCGCAGACAGGAAGACCGTGATTGCACCCGCGGTCCGCAAATCAAACCGAGGGCTTCGGCTAGGACGCTTCGCGCTCCGCGGGAACCGAGCGCTCAGCGAAGTGGGAGACGGGCGGCCGTTCAGTTCACCGTGCGGAAACCTGGGCGTGTTGGCTACGCGTTCCCTCCGTCACGTTCCAGGATCGCACGACACCGACGTCGCCCTCCGTGGAGTCGACCACCGTCAGGTACCAGGCGCCTCCGGAAGGTAGATCAGCGAAGACAGCGAAGTCCGCGTCCGCGCCGGACTCCTTCCAATCGAGGTCCCGGAAGTAGTAGGTGCCGTCCATCCGATCCGTACAGAACCAGGCCTCCGGTCCATCCGGACTACGCCGCGCGAGGTACAGCTCGACCGGAGAGGAAGCATCCACCACACCGTCGCCGTTGGCATCGTAGGCGAGCGTCAACGAGAGGTCCGAGACGTGGGGGTGCGATAGGTCGATCGAGAGCGTCACCGTGTCCGTGAGGTCCCCGGCACTCGACGACTGCGGTCCGAGCGCGAGTCCGTCGTGTGTTCCATCGGGGATGAGGGCTCCGTTCCGTGCTCCGAAGGTGTCGCACCATTGCTTCTCGACCGAGATGCCCTCCGGGCAGCGGCACGTTCCCTCTGCGGAGTTCGAATTGACGACCGGCGTGGAGGAGGTCCAACCGAGTACGGGGCTGGCGTAGAGTGAACCGACCATCAGTAGCACGAGAGTCCGAGACATAGTTCTTCTCCTGATTCGGGACCTGGTAGACCCAAGGGGTGGGTTCTCATCCCAGCCGGACGGCCGGGCATTTCCCCTTCACCCCGGTCATGCGGAAAACCAAGCTCGGAAGCGCCACGCTCGGGTCATTTTTCTTGGAAGGCCAGCCAGTGGACGGCCCCGACCGTCGGAATCAGGTAGTCTCCACCAAACCGTCGCTTGCCGGGGGCCGTCCCGGGCGGGTTCTTCAACCGATCTGGAAACCGATCTCGAAAAGGAGTGGGTCTTGCGATCTCCGCGGTCGGGCGATCTGACGCTTCTTCTGCAATCGGTGTCGGGTGAAGACCCGGAATCGGTGGCGCGGGTCTTCGAGATCGTCCATCGAGAGCTCCGGGACGTGGCCGCGGGGCATTTGCGGCGCGAGCGCAGGGGACACTCGCTTCAACCGACCGCGCTCGTCCACGAGGCCTACCTTCGACTGATCGGGAACAACGACGAGCATTGGGAGCATCGGGCCCACTTCTTTGGCGTCGCCGCTAGGGCCATGCGGCAAGTCCTGGTCGATCACGCACGTGCCCGCGGCGCGGCAAAGCGCGGAGGGGATTGGGAGCGGGTGACCTTGGACGATCGCGTCGATGAGGCCGAGGAGTCGGGCGTCGATCTTCTGGACCTGGATGACGCGCTGCGCCGCCTCTCGCAGGAA
>JAGQHR010000852.1 GCA_020431745.1 Candidatus Eiseniibacteriota bacterium | reverse complement strand
AGACCTCCCCATCGACGGTCACGACCTCGGAGAACGGAACGACCCAGTTGGTGGCACCGGCCGCCCACTCCGCGAGGTTGATGCTGTCCGTATCATAGTCGGAGGCAGCGACCGCGCCGCCCGCCTGGTAGGTGAAGTCGCCTTCATTGGTCAGGTTGTAGGTCGTGTTGACCTCGAAGGCTTGAATCCGGTTGTTCCCGGAATCGAGCACATAGACGACATCACGGCCGCCGGTCGCATGCTCCCGCGCCACGATCCCGTAGGGATTCTGGAACGGGATGTCGACCACCGGCGTGTCGGTGTTCTGACTCACCGACGAACCGTTGATGACGCTGAACTTGGGGCCGTTCCACTCCAGGATGGCGTCGTACTGGACGGCAGCCAGCGCCGCCGAGCCAGCCCACAACACCAGAGCGGTCAGAACTCCCGCGATGACGGTGCTTCGAGTAGACATCGAGCTTCCTCCTTCGAACTCGGCCTGCGCATTCCCTCTGCGATCGGGATTCCGTATCTCGTCATCCCCTCCCTGGCAGAACGGACTCCGCGTCCGCGGCAAGCCATGCATGACACTTCTGCGAGAACGATGGTCGCGAAGCGGACCGTCTCGCTCGCGAGAATGGGCCGAATCCGCTGCGGCGCGCCTTCTGGTCACATCTCCCGTCCGTAGCATCGTCACCTCCTAATTCGAAATCACGATGACCCCGTTACGGACTCGGACCGGAATATCGTTCCGGTTGTGGTCCAGAAGACGGGTTCTGGGTTTGCTGTCCGGATCTTGTGCATTGACGCTGGTGTCGATGGTGAGGTCGACCTGATCGTCCTGCACGTTCTTGGCCCGTGCCCGGATGATCGCGATGACCCCTGCGGAACCGGAGGCGGCGCCTACCGCGACTTGATCGCGATAGACGATCCTCCAGCTCACATCCCCGATGACCGGGAAGTTGGTCACCGGATTCTTGTTCAAGAACAGGAAGCCGCCGTTGCTCGAGTTGGAGTAGGCTCCCGCCCGCATGCTCAAGATCTCGATGCGCGTCGCGGGATAGGTGACGTTGTACTCGAGACCGGCCAGGTTGGTGGCGTTCTCGATCATCACCCGGAACTCGAACTCGGCGCCCGTGCCCACGTGGATGTTGGGCGGGTCGATGTAGAGCGACGGATAGGCCGCGGTCTGGAAGACGTCGTCGTCGCTGAAGGTCCCGAGCTCCGCGCGGTTCACCGCGTGGATCCGGAAGTGGTACTCCATGTCATCGAGCAGGCTCGTGAGCACGACGCGGTGGGTCCGCGCGAAGGACTCGACGGGCTCCTGCACGCTCAGTCCGTAGGACGAATCGGTCCCATAGAAGACGGTGCAGGTCGAGCGGTCGTCGGTCGTGAACGTGACCGTCGCCGAGCTCGGCGTAATCCCTTCGACGATGATGTTCGAGATCACCGGCGCCGTCGGATCGCTGTGGTCGTTCGAGAGCTCGGTGTGGAACATCGCCGGCTGGGTGGCAGCGCGGGAGCTCGTCGCACTCGTGCAGGTGATCTGGTAGAAGTACGAGGTGTCCTCGTCCAGACTGCCGAGCTTGACCTCGTGGCTGGCGCCGAGCGGCGAGCTCTTCGTGTAGGGGAGAAGCGTCGCTTCCAACCCGTAGGACGCCGTACAGACGCCCTCGGCGTTGGTGCTCCAGGACAACGTCGCGCTCGAGTCCGTCAGCTGACTCACGCTGACGTCCTTGATCGTGAAGTCCTCGTCCTTCTTGGTCCCTCCGCCGGAGGGGCCGCCGCTGATTCCGCAAGCGGAGAGGAACGCCGCTCCCGTGCACAGGAGCAGCCAGGCCTTCCATGCCTTCATCATTCCCTTTCCTCGTGAGAGTCGGATCGTGTGATCGCGTCCCGCGATCGAATCCGCCTCTTTGGAACCTCCCAGTTCCCGTGAGCGTTTTGGGCGCGGCCCCGTCGCACTTTGCCCGCCGAAGAGGGGGAACTTGGCGAAATGCCAGAGTTCCTGTACGGACGTGACCCGTCAGGTCTGGATTCGACGCGGCCACTTCACGCCTTTAGCTCAAAACGCGACGATTACCTGGAACCCGGGTTGCATTCGGCACTCTCCTTGCGCCCCGGGACCGGGGCCGGGTACCGTCATATGGTCATCGCAGCCGGGGTCTAA
>JAGQHR010000851.1 GCA_020431745.1 Candidatus Eiseniibacteriota bacterium | reverse complement strand
CCTGGTGCACGTCTCCGATGCTTTGATCGATGCCCCGGGCGACGGTTTGCCCGGGCTGCCGACGCTCGTGCTCGATCGATTGCGGGAGGAGAGCGCGTCGGCGCTGGACGGCCGTCCGCGGAGCTTCGAGCTCGTCTGGGATCGCGAGGAGCTGGGGCGCCGGGTCTACGAGGTCGTGGTCGCGACCGGCCGGGCCACGGACCAGAACGACCGCCCGTTCCTGACCCTCTTCGCTTTTCACGATCGGACGCGGCTGGCCGAGCTCGAGTCGGAGCTCGACCGATCGCGGGATCTCGCCGCGCTCGGCCGGATGGCCGCGACGGTGGCTCACGAAGTACGCAACCCGTTGGCCGCGATCCAGGGATTCTCGACGCTGCTCCGTCGGGACCTGAACGACCGGCCGGAGCTGCAGGGACAGGTGGACCGGATCCTCCGGGGGGTGGACGGAGCCAATCGGATCGTGGGAGACCTGTTGGAGTACGCGCGTCCGCTCTCGATGCAGTCGGAGCCGGTCTCGATCGAGTCGCTGCTCGCGGAGAGCCTGGCCGCCGCGCAGGTTTCGCGACGCTGGACGCCGCGTCTGCACGTCGATGTGAGCGTCGACTCCGTCCTGCCCGCGTGCTGGGGAGACCGGCGGCTCCTGCTGCAGGTTCTGGGCAATCTCTATGACAACGCGATCGACGCGATGCAGGGCGAAGGATGCCTCGCCGTGCGTGCGCGGGTCGCGGGGGGGGCCGGCGGCGAGCGCATCCGGATCGTCGTGCGCGACAGCGGATGCGGCCTGACCGCCGAGGAAGTCGCCCGCGTCTTTGAACCGTTCTACACCTCGAAGCCCGGGGGGACCGGGTTGGGATTGGCCATCGTACGCCGCGTCGTCGAGGCCCATCGAGGACACATTCACGTAGTCAGTGCGCCGGGGAAGGGAACTTCCGTGGTGTTGGAGCTGCCGACGGATCGGCGTTCCGACACGGCGCATCGGCCCGACCGGGCGGAGCCCGTGAGCGAGAGGGAGGCAGCCTAATGTCGACGAGCGCGAACGTCTTGGTGGTCGATGACGAACCGTTGCTGCGTGATTTCCTGGAAGAAACGCTGCGGCGGGCCGGCCATCGGGTGACCCTGGCTTCCGGGGGACGGGAGGGTCTCGAGCGGCTCGCGGAGAGCCCGCCGGATCTGGTCCTGCTCGATATTCGGATGAAGGGGTCGGACGGGTTGGACCTCCTGCCGGAGTTCCGATCGCGGGCACCGCAGGCTCCGGTCATCATGATGACGGGGCACGGTACCGTCGAGTCGGCGGTCCAGGCGATGCGTCTCGGTGCGTTCGACTATCTGACCAAACCGTTCTCGGCGGACACCATCGAGCTCACCGTCGAGCGTGCGCTTTCCGTCGGACTGCTGCAGCGCGAGAACGCGACCCTCAAGGGACAGCTTTCGTTGCAGACCGCGCTCGGAAGTCTGATCGGGAAGTCGCGGTCGATGGAAGAGCTCCGGGCCACGCTACGACTGGTGGCGCCTTCCCGATCGACCGTCCTGATCCAGGGCGAGAGTGGCACGGGGAAAGAGCTGGTCGCCCGCGCGATCCACGAGGGCTCGCCTCGCTCGGCGAAGCCGTTCGTCAAGATCAACTGCGCCGCCGTGCCGGCGGGCCTCCTCGAGAGCGAGCTCTTCGGTCACGAAAAGGGTGCTTTCACCGGGGCGGTCGGCCGCGTGCAGGGCAAGTTCGAACAGGCCGACGGCGGCACACTCCTGCTGGACGAGATCTCGGAGATGGAGCTCGCGCTGCAGCCGAAGCTGCTGCGGGCGCTCCAGGAGCGCGAGTTCTACCGCGTCGGAGGTCGCGAGACGGTCTCGGTGGACGTGCGGGTGCTTGCCACGACGAACGCCGATCTCAAGGTCCGCGTGCAGGACGGCACGTTCCGGGAAGATCTCTACCACCGTCTCAACGTGGTGCCGGTGCGGATCGATCCGTTGCGGGATCGTCGGGAGGACATCCCGGTGCTCGCCCAGTATTTCCTCGATCGCACGCTCGCGGAGACCGGACGCGGCAAGCTCCGGATCGGTCGCGGCGCGATGGAGTCCCTCCTCGCCTACGACTGGTCGGGCAACGTGCGCGAGCTGATGAACGCGGTCGAGCGCGCGGTGATCCTGTGTGC